>JBQCEJ010000013.1:0-46934 GCA_051960355.1 Verrucomicrobiota bacterium
CAATGGGAATGTTGATGAGACTGAAACTGATCGAACCTTTCCAGATGGCGCGCATAAAATGACTCCTCAAACTAATCTGCTCCGTGGGGAGCGCGACTAGGTTCATCACCCCGGTGTCTGGAAAACGGGGAGAGTTTCAACCGGGCTTGAGCGCTGCCGCTGAAAGAAGCGTGTCGGCAGTTCTTTGCACGCGATCCATGACTGCGTCCAGATCGGCGCGGGAATCGATGTGTTGGCGGGCAGCTTCATCCACGAGCCGGACGTGCTTCAAGAGCGCGGGCCGATATTCCGGTCGTGCGACGGTGGCGAGCAGGTGGATGACTTTGAGCAGACGCAGTAGAATGGCGGGATTTTCGCGGCCGCTCTGGCGGATTTGGAGCAGCGCCTCGTCGAGCAGACGTTCGACGTTGAGCGGTTTTTGGAGGATAACTCGAAGCGTGCGATCCTTGTCCGTTTGCGTTGTCGGAACTTTGCGTTGAACCGCAAGGTGAAGAATGGGACTGAGATAATCCACGACGTTGATGGCGGTGGTGGTGTCGTTGATGCCCGGCGAGAGCGCCTTCATGGCGATGTCCACCAGTTGGCGGATGCCGTAGCTGGGATCCTGTTCCACGGTGCGGAAGTTGTCGATGATGACGCAGCTTTGAAGTTTGCGAGTGAGTTTGGGATCAAGTCGGATAGCCGGTGTCACTGACAAAAGCAGGGTGCCGGCGACGATGAATTCCCCAATCTTGCGCTCCACACGAACGCAGAGTTCATGTTCTTCGGCAAGCTTCAGCAAGCCCGAGCCGACCGACTGGAGATAGCCGCTTTGTTGGGATTGGACTTCGGACCATTCGCAACGGCTGGGCAGTTCAAAGTGGAGCGCTTTTGCCTCCGGCGGATCGGCGGGAAATTCTTTTTCCACAGCGCTCACCGTCTCGTTGGAAATGGATTCAATGATAGTCTGCGCCTGAATGACAGTGGCAATGTGGTGAATGAAGTAAACGAGAAATCCAATGCTGCACATTGCCAGCGCGATCGTCGTGGTGATCGAGATCGCGGGCACAAAAGGCTGCGGACCGGAGCGGATCGTGCGCATCACAATCAGGCTGTAAGTGAACACCGCCACAAACACGCCGAGAACCAAACGAGTGCCGGGGTCGCGCATGAAATTGCGCAGAATCCGCGGCGTGTATTGATTGGAAGCCATGGAAAGCGCCACGATCGTCATGGAGAAAGTGATGCTCGTAACGGTGATCATGGAACCGGCGATCGCTTCCAGAATCCCTCGGGCACCTTCCGGGCTGACGCCAAACAGGCGAGGCCAGCGTTCTCCCAGGGCGGGCTCGAATCGGATGTCTGCTTCGATCGTGAGGATCGCCAGCCCAATGGCGCCCAGCACCATCAGCGAAGGCACAAACCAGAAGCTGGCGCGCAGGTGGATTTTGATTTTTTCAAGCCTTCCCATAAATAGGATTCGTCAACTGCGGGGAAGCGGGTCCCACTCGTTGCGTTCGCCGGACGCACTCAAGCCGTTGGAAGTTTTTGTTTCAGCTTCAGGACGGGCTGGAACAAGTCTCCGTTCTTCGTGACTCGCTGAAGCACTTGGTCGGAAAGAAAGCTCAGTCGTCCGGCGTCTTTCTTTTTCAAGGCCGCTTTGACTTCATCCCATTCCACCGGCGTCGATGCCGTCGGGCGTTCTTTTGCGCGCAGTGAATAAACGCAAACCGTCGTTTTATGCTGATCGTTCTGGCTCCAGTCCACGAAGACTTTTCCGGTGCGCAGGCGCTTCTCCATGCGTGAGACGATCAGTTCCGGGCGGGCGCTCTGCAACTGATCGGCCATGGCGTGGGCGAAAGGCTTGGTTTGCTCGTAAGTCGTCGGCGTGTTCAAGGGAACGTAAACCTGCAATCCCTTCGAGCCTGACGTTTTGGGAAAGCTCTGGAGTTTCAATTCGTCGAGCCGTTCCTTGAGCAGCAAGCCGACTTCGGCGCAGTGCAGCACATTGGCGGGCGGGCCGGGATCGAGATCGAAGACCAGCATCGTCGGCTGGTTGACCTTGTCGGCTTTGGCCAGAAAAGTGTGTAGTTCCAGGTCGCCGAGGTTGGCGGCCCAGACCATCGATGGCAGGTCGTTGGCGAGGCAGTAATGAATCTCCGCGTTGTTGCCTTCGCTCCAGATCGGAGCGGTTTTGATCCACGTCGGACGATACGGCGGACAACGTTTCTCGTAAAAAAAACCACCTTCCACTCCGTCGGGATAACGCTTGAGGGTCAGCGGCCGGTTTTCCAAATGCGGCAACAGCACCGGCGAAATCCGGATGTAATAGTCGATCACCTGCGCTTTGGTGAAACCGCTTTTCGGGTAGTAAACTTTGTTCAGTCGCGACACCGGCACGTCCCGGCCCTGGACATTCAAGATTTGCTTTTCGGAACTGGAATCAGGTTTGTGAGAGGATTTGCGAGGCGATGCCGCTTTCTTCGCGCGAGTGATGCTCATACCAGGGAGATGACTTCGGCAGTCAGCGATCCTTGTTCCGGCGTTGGCCCGACCGCGAAATCCATGATTCGGGTGCGAGCGCTAATTTCAACGGTTCGGTTTCTTTTTCGGCGAGCGCCTTGAGAAAGGCTTGGGGCTCGGCGGAAAACCCGGAGTTGCCCGGGACAATCTTCGCGGTTGCCAATTCTTCGGCTCTCAGTTTGCGCGCCATGGGAGCTACTCGTTGATGCCCCAATGGGACACATCCTTGTCGGTGGGTTGATGCGCCAATCCGACGAGAGTTGACAAGGTTTTGGTGTTTTGTTCCCAGTGGCTCTGGTCCGTCGTGGTGCCTTCCGCTTTGGGCCAAAGTCCCGGTTGTGAGAAGAAATCGATATGCGCCCGCTCGGCCACACTTGCCAGATAACTGCGCGCCGGATTGTCCGTGTATTCCTCGCGATCAAAGAGGCCGACTATCGCGATGGCATTCATCTTTTCGCTCAACGCCATTTCAATCCACGATTTGGTTTCGGAGGGTAAATCGCCGCGTCCATGGGCGGAAACAATGATCAAGTCAGCCGTTCCAGCGTCCTTGGCCGCCATGTCTCTCAGTTTCGGCACGGCGAGAACATCGAATTTCCACATCTGCTGATGGAAAATACAGTCCTCGCCCAAGTGTTCGGCGAGAAAGTCATAGGTCCGTTTCGCGTGCTTGCCGGTCTCAAAGTCTTCGTAGGCAATGACAACGTTAAAGACGTGGTCATTCGGGGTTTTTAAGGCAGTCAAAGGGGGGAAAGTGAGTGCGTTTTGCATCAACCGACAATGAATTCCGGGTTGTTTTGTCTCAATAGGGTGTTGACCCCAAACGCTGGAAAACAAGACGCCAACCAGCGCTCACCGCAGCCAATAGGTCAGCAGCGGCGCCCAGATCAGGCTCGGCAGGTAATCCGTTACTTCGATTTTGCGGATCTCAAAGATGATCAGGGAAATGCAGAAGATCAGCAGTCCGGCGGTCGCATTGACGCAGTCGAGCAGATTGTGGGATTCCAGGAACGGCAGTAGAAATCTTGCGCACACCAACGTGATTGTTCCTTGAAACGCCAGCAACGGCACTGCCGACAGAATCGCTCCCAATCCAAACAGCGCTGCGAAACTCATCGCCGCCAAACCGTCCATCACGGCCTTGATCGCCAGGGGACAGAAGTAGGCTGAAAGCCCGTCGGTGAGCGCGCCCAACAAACCCAACGGCGCCGCGCAAAAGAGCAGGGCGCAAACCGCGAAACCATCGCTGAACCGATTCGGGTTTTCTGGCTTGGCTACGGTCATTTTGCGCCGCGCAAAATGGCCGAGGCGATTCGACGCCTTTTGCAGGTGCAACAACCGGCCGGTAAGACGGCCGAGTGTCAGGGCGATAAGCACGATCAGCAGTTGCTGGAGGATTTGCAGGAATGAGCCATTGAAGCTGACCCAAGTCAGGCGCAGGCCGCACATCACAGTGAAGGCGCCCAGGGCCGTTTTGAAGAAAAGCTGGCTGCTGGGCGAAGGTTGATTCTTCCAGAGCAGGCCTAAAGCGCCGCCCACCACGATTCCCGCCACGTTGAGCCATGTTCCAACCACGGCAAGACTCAAACAATTCCCGAGGCAAAGATCAAAGGGGAAATTCCGAAGCGCGGCTGATTTTGCGGGATCGCGTTCGAAGGTCTTTTTCAGCACCAGCACTTAAAACTTCCCTTGCGTTTCCGGCGACCCTCGTGAAAACTTTCACAATCTTTATGGCACACGTCAAATTGCACATTCCGGGACCGGTTGAAGTCAGTGAAAAAACTTTCAAGGCATTTTGCTCGCCGATGATCGGTCACCGCGGGCAGGGTTTCAAAGATCTTTACGCCAAGATGCAGCCGCAACTGCAACAGTTGCTCTCAACAAAGCAGCTGGTTTACATCTCCACTTCATCCGCCTGGGGCGTGATGGAAGGCGCGCTCCGCAACCTGGTCACCAAGAAAGTGCTGAACTGCATGTGCGGCGCTTTCTCGGACAAATGGTTCGATGTCTCCAAGCGTTGCGGCAAGGACGCCGACGCGTTGCAAGTGCCGTGGGGTTCGCCCATTCGCGCCTCCGAGATCGACAAGAAACTCGCCACTGGCCAGTTCGACGCGCTCACGCTCATTCACAACGAGACGTCTACCGGCGTCATGAGCCCACTCGCGGAAATCGCCGCGCTCAAGAAAAAATATCCCGACGTGATGTTCATCGTGGATGCGGTCAGTTCGATGACGGCCGTGCCGCTGAACTTCGATGAACTCGGAATTGACGTGTTGCTTGCGGGAACGCAAAAGGCCTTTGCGTTGCCGCCCGGAACCGCTGTTTTCACCTGCTCACCCGCTGCACTGGCCAAAGCTGCGACGGTCAAGGATCGCGGATATTATTTCGATTTCGTCGAATTCCAGAAGAACGCCGAGCAGAGCATGACGCCGAGCACGCCCAGCATCGGCCACGTTTATGCGCTCGCTTCCAAGCTGGACGATATGTTCGCCGAAGGGCTGGAAGCCCGCTATGCGCGGCATCGCAAAACCAACCAGATGACGCGCGACTGGGCGGCGAAGCACGGTTTCACCTTGTTCCCGGACGCCGGTTTTGAATCGATCACCTTGACCTGCGTGAATAACGGCGCCAAGCCCGGCGGTCGCACCGTCGATGCCGCCAAGCTGCAAAAGCTGGTGAAGGATCAGGGCTTCCTGATCGATGGCGGCTACGGAAAAATCAAAGGCACGACGTTCCGCCTGTCGAACATGGGCGATGAAACCGAGGCCACGATGAATCAGCTCTACGCCGCTCTCGACAAGGCGATGGCTCAACTTTGATTCGGCTGAATTCAGCCGGCAGTCCGCGCGAGCGGATTGCCGGCTTTTCATTTTCTCCAACCGCTTTCTCCTGAACCGCCGTGCCAACCAACTCCGGTTACCAACTCGTTCGCCTGAACAACGGCATCTGTTCCGTGCGCTCGCTGGCTGACGATGAAACTTTTCATCCAGTCATCGGCCCGGTGGCGGAAGCGGAAGCGCTTTATGTGAATCAACTCCGGCTTCGAGAACGCCTTAAAAATCATCAGGGCGAATTCGTCATCTGGGATGTCGGTTTGGGCGCGGCCGCCAATGCACTCGCGGTCTTGCGCGCCACGCGGGACATCGCCTGTCGCATCCGGCTCGTCAGTTTCGACCACACCGCCGAGCCGCTGGAGTTTGCGTTACGACATGCGTCCGAGCTGGGCTATTTCGGCGGTTACGAAAATCACCTGCAAGAATTGCTGCGCGAGCATCGGGTTTCCTTTGGTGACGGTCCGCAATCGGTGGACTGGGCTTTCCGCCACGGCGATTTCCCAACTTTGCTGGCTCGTGAATCGGAACGGCGATCGGCGTCGCTCCGAGAAGTTTCGGACGAATCGGTTTTTGGCGCGCCGCCTCACGCGATTCTTTTCGACGCCTTTTCGCCGGCGAAAAATCCCGCCATGTGGACGTTGCCGCTCTTCACGCAATTGTTCCGTCTGCTCGATCCGAAACGTCCCTGCGCGTTGCCGACGTATTCTCGCTCGACGATTTTGCGCGTCACCCTGCTGCTCGCCGGTTTCTATGTCGGAGTGGGTCACGCCACCGGCGAGAAGGAACAAACGACGATTGCCGCGAACACGCTGGAGATGCTGGCTGAACCGCTGGACCGCCGCTGGTTGGAACGCGCCGGGCGTTCGCACAGTGCGGAGCCAATGATGGAAGCAGTCTATCGCTGCGCGCCTTTGTCTGCCGAGACTTGGGACAAGTTGCAAAATCATCCGCAGTTTCAAAGCGAGCGGAAGGAGCGATCAATCAGCATTGAACGCTGAATCTGCAATGAGGAACGGATTGCTCGCGCGCCCGGCGTTTTGCAGTGTTCATCTCCCTCTGAGTATGGTTTATTCTGGGCGTGAATTTCCACGAGACATTTGATGCCATGCTGGCTGCGTCGGCGCCGGTTCTGGCGCTGGCCCCGATGCAGGACGTCACGGATCTGCCATTTTGGAAACTCATGACGGCTTACGGCGGAACGGATGTTTACTACACGGAATACTTCCGCGTTCACGCCACTTCGAGCCTCGAAGGACACATTCTTAAATCGATCACGGAAAATCCGACCGGCAAACCGGTGATTGCGCAGATGATCGGCAACGACATTCCTTCGTTGGTCCGCACGGCGCGGCAGTTGCAGGAGCACCCGATTGTGGCGGTCGATTTGAATCTCGGTTGCCCGGCGCCAATCGTTTACCGGAAGTGCGCTGGCGGCGGTTTGCTGCGGGAGCCGCAGAAGGTGGACGCGATTCTGGGTGCGTTGCGGGATGCGGTGAAGATCAAGTTCACGGTGAAGACGCGGCTCGGTTTTGATTCGCCCGCAGTGTTCGAACAGTTCCTTCCGATCTTCGCGAAACACTCGATCGATCTGCTGACGGTGCATGGACGAACGGTTTATGAGGGATACCGCAGTGAAGTGCATTACGATTACATCGCGCAAGCCGTCGCGGCGATGAATTGCCCCGTCCTCGCGAACGGTAATATTTATTCAGCGGAAAAAGCCGACGAGGTGTTGTCCCTCACTGGCGCCAAAGGCCTGATGATCGGGCGGGGCGCGATTCGGAATCCCTGGCTTTTCCAGCAGATCAAGCAGCATCAACGCGGCGAGCCGATCACGTTGCCGAGTGGCCGCGATGTGCTGAGTTACGTGAAGGCACTTTATGGCGCGCTCTGCTCTCCCGATGTGCGCGAATCATCGCAGGTGGAAAAAATGAAAAAGTACATGAACTTCCTCGGGCTCGGCGTGGAGCCAACGGGACAGTTCCTGCATCAGATTCGGCGGGTGACAACCCGGGCGGATTTCTTCCGCGTTTGTGAAGATTTTTTGAATCACAATGATCCGCTGCCCTTGGAACCGTTTTCACTCGACCTGAAGAAGACCGACGTGATGGCGGGTGAACATCTTTGAGCGGTGCGCGAAGTTTCGAGGCTTCAGCAGCGGTGCAATGCTCACCCGTAGCGATACGGCTTTTCCATCACGAACGTGTTGGGCAGATGGCGCACCTCGTGAACGACGCCGTCTCGCAGGAGCACTTCGACAATATCGAAGCGGATCTTCACTTCGGGATTTTTGAGCAGCCGCAGATAATCCAGAGCGGTCTGAGAAATCAAACGTCGCTTGCGAGCATTGGCCGCCGCAGCGGGGCGAACCCAATCTTCCGACGAACGCGTTTTGACTTCGATGAACACGAGGCAATCGTCGTCGCGAAAGACGAGATCGATTTCACCGTGGGCCGAGCGGAAGTTGGCCGTGAGAAACTTGAGGCCGTGTTGCTGAAGATGCTTTTTGGCTGCGCGTTCGCCGAGTTCGCCGCGAATCAAGTGGAGTGGTTTTTCCGTTCGGCTCAACCAGCTTTTGATTTTGGCTGCGAGATTCATTTCCCCATTTGAACCCAAACCGCTCAGGAAGCCCCGGGAGGCGTCGTTCCGCTTTCCGCTCCGGCATCGGTGCTCTCAAACAAGTCCAGTTCCGTTTCCACTGGCCGAAACGGCGCGAAGCTGCGGCGATGGATGGGACAGGCGCCCAGTTGCGTGATCGCCGCGTAATGCCGTGGCGTGGCGTAGCCTTTGTGTTCGGAAAAACCGTAGCCGGGATAAAGCCGATCGTAATCCTGCATCAGGCGGTCGCGGGTGACCTTGGCGAGCACGCTGGCGGCGGCGATGGAATAGCTTTTCGCGTCGCCCTGCACCAAAGCCGTTTGAGGGTAGGGGAGCCACTTGATTTTCAAGCCGTCCACCAGCACGTGCTCGGGTCGTGGTTGGATTTGATCCAGCGCGAGGTTCATCGCGCGCCAGGCCGCCTGACGGCTATTGATTCGATCGATCGTTTCCACATCCACGATGGCCACGGCATGACGGACGTCCGGGTGTGCGGTCAGGATCGCGAAGAACTTTTCGCGCTGTTCCTCGGTGATCTGTTTGGAATCATTCAGGCCGCGCAGCTTGGAACACAGACCTTCTTCCAGCCAGCGATGGGGGAAGACCACCGCCGCCGCCACGACCGGACCGGCCAAAGGACCACAGCCCGCTTCATCGACGCCTGCGACGAGTGTCGATCCGTTCTGCCAAAGCTCGCGTTCGTGCGAGAGTCGATTCCAGAATTTTGCGCCCATTTGGTCCGATTCACGATGGCGTCTGGTGGGAATGGAGGCAATCAAAACCTGCTGGCTTGGGTCACAAAATCTCTGTTTATCCTCGGTGGCGCGTGGACTAGATTCGAAGCATGAAAATTGAGGCGCTGCACATCGGCATGAATGTTCGTCACCCGCAATACGGGTTGGGCGTGGTCAAAACCATTTCAGAAAGCACGGCGGAAATCCAATTCCTGGATGGCAAACGGACCGTTGCGCCTGAACCCGCCGAGCTTCAACCGGGCGAGCCGCAGGCGAACGTCAGCGGCCTGAGCGTGCCATTGAAACAGTTTGTCGAGCAGACGCTGGAGAGCGCGCTTCAAAAGCTTGGTTTGGAAAAGCCGGATGCGGAGGTGGAGAAACTCGGGTTGCGCTGGCACAATGGTAAACTGGTCTTGCACCCGGCCGATCCGACCCTTCAGACCAAGGAAGTGCCGCTCGAAACGTTCTTTCACAAAGTTGTCGGCATGAGGAACCAGCTGCGCGTCTTGGAACAGAAAATCAACGCGCACGAAAAATTGACCGACGCCGAGAAGATCGAGATGCAGCAATACATCACCCGTTGCTACGGCTCCATGACAACGTTCAACGTGTTGTTCAAGGAGAAGGAAGATCAATTCTAAACATTTACGTTCATGCGCTCATGCCGTTTCGGCGGTCGTTCGTTTTCGAAAGAATAAATCGAGCATGCGGTTCTCACCCAGAATGCGCTCGAGTTCCTTGAAGGCAAAGAAGGGGATGAACAAGGTGAAAATAACGAGCAGTTCGGCCAGCAATTCATTTTTGCCTTTGCTCAAGAGTTCCTGAATTCCTCCGGCGACCCCTTTGTCGTGGAGCAGCCCGGCGATCGCGCTTTCCAGGAGTTTGAATGCGATAACGAACAAGCTGAACACAAACGCTTTGTATAAAGCCGGCACAATCAGAGGTTTGCTTTCCAGCCTGCGGCCCAGACCCAGGACATCTCCCACCAGAACGACTTTGGCCAGCACCAGAGCCTCGATCATGACAATTCCGTAATGAAGGTAAGTGATCTGGTATTCCGCCAGGATCAACCTTCGATACCAGGTGAACACCGCGAAGAAAAACGCGAGGTAAACGAAATTGATGAAATACTCCCTCAGCTCGTGACGTACTTTTTGTTGCCACGCGGGTTTTTGAAATGTGGATTCGTTCATACAGTACCTTCCGCCACGGCTGGTAAAATCGTTTCGCCGGATTGGATCTGGCCGAAGCACTCTCCGCTCCTTGATCTCGCATGGTAAACGCCTCCATGACCTCGAACCATAGGGACTTTACCCGGAACCGGCTGCTTGCCGAATGAGCCGGAGCGAATTGATTCGCACAACTCACGAGATCGTCGCCTCGCTGTGAATCCCCGCTGAACGGTGCTGCGCTTCCGCTGGCGACGTGGGCCTGCGATTGTGTTGGGGCTCATGCCCTATTGAGAATTGACGGTCCAGAATTCACCCTTGCTGGCCAAGAAGGGGGAGTGCTCGCGTGCTTGATGTGCGTCGTGTATGAACAGTTCCAAATCAGGGAATAGGACCATGAGCTTTCAGTTCAGCCAACCAAAACGTCGTTGCGCCATGCCCAATTTTTCCTCTTCCAAAGATTTGCAAACCCTTGTCTTGGCACTCGCCCTCAGCGCCAGCTTTTTGACTTCGGGCGTAAAGGCCGAAGAAGGCGGCAGCGGTCATTACCTGCCGGGCGCCATGGCATCGTTCATTGACGAACTGCCCGGCAAAGAGGGCTTCGCGTACCTGAACGGCTTCACTTACTACAACGGCAGCATCGGCGGGTCGCGGCAACTGAAGTTCGGCGGCAACATTGTGGCGCAGGTCGACGGCACCATATATGCCGACACCTCGATTCTCCTTTACGAAACGCCGTGGAAAATCCTTGGCGGCCAGTATGCGGCGGCGGTCGCCATTCCCTACGTCTGGATGGATGTGACCGCCATGGTGCAACTCGGGTCGCGACTACCGCCTGGAATTCGGAGTGACGCAGCGAATGGCATTGGCGACATCGAGCTTTTTCCACTGATGCTTGGCTGGACGAACGGCGACATCAAGTTCGGCGGGCAACTCGGCATCTATGCGCCGACGGGTGAGTTTGAGCCGCGTAAACTGGCCGACCTTGGCAAGAACTTCTGGACCTTTGAACCGGGGGTGAATCTGAGCTGGCTCAGCAGCAAAATCGGAACGGAAGTCACTTTCTTCGCCGCGTTTGACTTCAACACGCGGAACGGCGAAACGGATTACCGAAGCGGCGATGTCTTCCACCTGGACGCGACCTTGGCCGAGCATCTGCCGCTGGGCGGCGGGTTCGTTGGCGCGGGCGTCAATGGATTCTATTACCAGCAGATCACCGGCGACAGCGGCAGCGGCGCCAAGCTCGGCGATTTGGAAAGTCAAACCATGGGAGTGGGTCCCGTGTTGTCCTACGCGACCAAGTTATGCGGCAAAAACGATCTCATCGCGGAGGTGAAATGGCTGCCTGAGATGAAGGTGGAGAATCGGCTCAAGGGCGACATCATCTGGTTCAAATTCGCGCTCCTCTTCTAGCCAATCGAGGTCAACAAGGAACCGTGAAGATCCATTTAAACAGAAGCCAGTCACGATCGCGGAAACTCAAGGGGGATGCGCCGAGCCCGCTCGTGTGTCGCTTCCAGATCAAGCTGTTCGGACCAACAATTCGTGTCGGCAAACAAAAACAAAAAGGAAATTAAATATGAAACAAACCATATTCTTAACGTCCCTGACTGTGGCCATGCTCGCCTTCACCTCTTGCTCATCGGATTCCCGTTCTAAACCGACAGGCCGGACCTCTTCCTCTGCCGTTTACCAGGAAGGCGTGCCGGGCGGCATTGCGGTGGATACTCAGAAGATCACCGCGACAGTCACGGCCATTGATCCCGAAAAACGAGAGGTGACGCTCGTTGATCGCAACGGCAAAAAGCTGAACGTTAAATGCGGTCCCGCGGTTCGTAATTTCGATCAGATTCGCGTGGGAGATCAGCTCAAAGCCACCGTCACGGAGCAGGTCGCCGTGGCCATGGCCAATTCCAGCAATGCGCTGCCAGAGGACGGTCGGACGGGAGTGGTGGCTTTGGCCCCCAAGGGAGCTAAGCCGGGTGCGGTGATGGCCAACACAACGCAGGTCACTGCTACAGTCAAGGACATCAATCTCAAACGGCACGAGGTCACACTGAGCTTCCCAGACGGGACCAGCCACAAATTCCCCGTCCGCCCTGACGTCGATCTCGGCCTGCGCAGAGTCGGCGAGCAGGTTGTCATTCGCACGACCGAGGCCGTGGCAGTGTCGGTGGAACAGCCATAGCCTGGATTATCAATTCCGGACACAGACCGTTGCAAATGGAGAAGATGGAGGAGCAGTGCATTGGGCTGCTACGGCGGTAATGGCACGATTCACTGCCCTCCGGCATGTTTCCGGAACGAATTCAAAAACAAGTGATTCAAACAACGCTGAACCTGGCGACTTTTTGAAGCGGTAAGCGCAGGCTTCTTCTCGGCGTTGATCCAACGAAGGAGATGATAAAATGAAACGAGACAAATTCCTCAGGTGCATTCTGATCGGATTCACCGCAGCGGTTGCGCTCGTGTGTGGCGCCATGGCCAGTCACGCGGCGGATGCGGCCCGTCCCAATGTCACCGCTCGGCAAAGCAAGAAACCCAACATTCTCATCATCTGGGGCGATGACATCGGCGGCTTCAATGTCAGCGCCTACAATCAAGGCGTGATGGGTTACAAGACACCCAATATCGATCGGTTGGCAAAGGAAGGCATGCTGTTCACCGACTGGTATGGTCAGCAGAGTTGCACGGCCGGCCGCGCCGCCTTCATCACCGGCCAATCGCCCATCCGCACGGGCCTGACCAAAGTCGGCATGCCCGGCGCGCCGGAAGGGATAAAAAAGGAAGATCCGACGATCGCTGGATTACTCAAGCCGCTTGGCTACGTCACCGGACAGTTTGGAAAAAACCATTTGGGCGATCGTGACGAGATGCTGCCGACGGTTCACGGGTTCGATGAATTCTTCGGCAACCTTTACCACCTGAGCGCGGAGGACGAGCCGGAGCATCCTGATTATCCGAAAAACCCGGAGTTCAAGAAGAAGTTTGGACCGCGCGGCGTCATCCACAGCTTTGCGGACGGCAGGATTGAAGACACGGGTCCTTTGACCAAGAAGCGCATGGAAACGGTGGACGAAGAAGTGACCACCGCGGCCCTCGGCTTCATGGACAAAGCCGTCCGGGATGGGAAACCGTTCTTCGTCTGGTGGAACAGCACCCGCATGCACATCTTCACCCACCTCAAGCCGGCGTCCGTGGGCAAGACTGGTCTCGGCATTTATCCCGACGGGATGGTGGAACACGATGCAATGGTCGGCCAGTTGCTCGCCAAGCTCAAAGAACTGGGCGTGGAGGATAACACCATCGTGATGTATTACACGGACAACGGCGCCGAATCCTTCACCTGGCCTGACGGCGGCACCACGATGTTTCGCGGTGAAAAGAACACGCAATGGGAAGGCGGCTACCGCGTGCCGTGTGTCATCCGCTGGCCGGGCGTGATCAAGCCCGGCACACTCAATAACGAGGTCGGCGCTCATGAAGACATGATGACGACCCTGCTCGCGGCGGCCGGTGATCCCAACGTTAAGGAGGATTTGCTCAAAGGCAGGAAAGTCGGCGACCTGACCTACAAGGTCCATCTGGACGGCTACAACCTGATGCCGGCACTCAAAGGTGAGGGCGAGTGGCCGCGCAAAGAATTCGTCTATTGGACCGATGACGGCAACGTCGCTGCGCTGCGCTACGACAATTGGAAGATCACCTTCCTGAAGCAGAACGCCGAAGGCTTGCACGTCTGGCAAGAGCCATTCGTGGAATTGCGCGCGCCAATGTTGTGCAATCTGCGCAGCGATCCATTCGAGCGCGCCGAGTACGAAGGGATGGATTACAACCGCTGGTACGTCGAGCACATGTTCGCCATGTCTCCCGCGATCACCTATATCGGAAAGTGGCTGGAGAGCTTTCGCGAGTTTCCGCCGCGGCAGAAACCCGGCAGCTTCAATCTCGATCGCGTGATGGAAGCCGTGATCAAAGGTGCGGGCGACAAATGACGACCTGAAAGCCAACCAGCGCTTTCCGCGCGCATACAAACACTCGCGGAAAAAGATTCAGCCGGCGGAGGTGTTCCCCCGCCGGCTGTGTTCATTTAGTTGGTCGCGCGGTTATTCCGGTACGGTCTCAAGGCATTTGTGCCCTTTGTTTGCCAGCGCAATATCGAGATCCTGTTGATCGGTGGTGCCGTCCTGATTGAAATCAAAGACGCTTGGCTGGCCCCAGAACCGATGCACACCGCTGACATCTTTGTGATTCACAACTTTGTCCAGGTTGCCGTCGCCCGAACACTGCGGCTCAGAATTCAGGATATTTTGCAGCTCCAGCTGGAGATCCGCCAGAGCCTGGGACTGTTCCGGCGTCAGGCTGTCGTTTTGCAGCAGGTTGTTGAAGGAATTGTCCAGCCCGATCGGGTTCGATTCCGTCGGTTGAAGATCATACAGCTCATAGGGGTCCACGTCCGAATCACAAGAAGCGCGCTCTGACTTGACCAGCTTGTAGCGGTCGTTGCGCACCGCCCACACATGCGACGGTTGAATGATCAGGTTGGGATACACGTTGGCGCGAACGTCGCAGCAGTTGGTGTACATGACCGGCGCGCCGGGGCCAAACCATTCGCCGCCCGCATCCGCGCAGAGTTCAGCGGTGTTGAAGAGAATGTCGTTCCCGATTTTCTGACCAGCCACCGTGAAGACTGAAGGCCAGGTTTGCACGGAAGAAGGTTTCACGCCGTCACCCAACTGGCTGAAGTTGTAAGTGCGGAACGAACCTTGGTTGGGATTTGTGAGATAAGGCAAAATCGGCTGGCAATCCAGCGTGTGCGATGCCGGCACGAGTTTGTGAACATCCAGTCCCGCGATTTCACCAAACAACTGGAACAGATCGACTGCATTGACCATGTTCGTGACCGTGCGACCCGGCTCAGAAACCAGCGGTCCCGCCACAACCATCGGCGCGCAAACGCCGGTCTGGTAGGGCGACGATTTGGACCGAAGCGGGTTGTAAGGCGTATTCACGCTCGACAGGTAAGTGCCGTTGTCTCCGACCAGAACGATCATGGTGTCGGTGGCTTCCGGAGTGTATTCCAGATCACCCGAGGGCAGGCGCGTTGCCAGGCCGGCACCCACGAGCAATCGGCCAATTTCCTGATCCATCGCATAGAGCATCAGATCGCTCAGCACCTTGATCTGCGCGGAATTCGTCCCGCCCTCAGGGATTTCGACCGGCCAGGTAAAGCCCGGCGGATAAAGGTTTGTGGGCGGTTGCTGATAAGGCGTGTGGATGCTGTTGTAGCTCACGGTGCACATCCAGGGCATTCCCGGATTGGAACGGCCGGAACCGCGTTTGGGCGCGCGCCGCTGAATCCATTCCAACGCGTCATCGGTGTTGGCGATCGACATGTATTCGCGAGACGTGGAGCGGGTCAGATGTTTGCCTTCGTTGACGACGCGTGGCCAGACGTAATAGCCATTGTAGAGCGTGAAATCCGGGGTCAAGGTCGCTTCCGCGCAGCTCTGCGCAAATGCACCGCTCACGGTCAGCGCGGGAATTCCACCGAGCATCACGCACTCGTGACCGGTGTAACCCGCGCCGTTATTGTCATCGCAGTAAGTCTTGCCCGACTTTTGAAACCAACCCACGCCGCGCTGGCTGCCGGTGGGAAAACCACACGGATAAAGCGCCGTGTTGGTGGTTTGTCCACCGAGCGTGGCGTCAATCGAGGGCGGTCCGCCGTGAAGATTGCCATTGAAATAATTCCAACCCAAAGCCGCTGGCGCGCGAAATCCATCGGGATTATTGCTCGGGCCGCCGAGGTGATATTTGCCGATGAGCGCGCTGCTGTATCCGGCTCGAGCCAGCACGCGCGGCGTGGTCATTTCATACGGCGAAACCTGCGCCGCGGGCAGATCGTAATCGAGAATGGCGGTATCCACACCGGTGCGCAGGGGAAAACGACCGGTGAAAAAGCAACTCCGACTCGGCGAACATTCGGGCATCATCCAGCAGTTGTTGAACGACACGCCCCGGCGCACCAAAGTGTCAATGGCCGGCGTCGGCACGGGATGAGCGATAAAGGGATTGAAGGTGCTCAATTGATCGATCCCAACGTCATCCATGATGATAAAAAGGATGTTGGGCGGGCGGTGTTTTCGCGTCATCTGGCTCGCGGCCGGAAAGGCCAGACCGCAGAGCAGCAAGGCGAACGCGAAGCAGGAAAGCGTTCTGCCTGGAATGCGAGCGAATGGAGTTTTGCGCCGGAAGCTCTGAGCAAAGTCAGAGCCATGAGTGTAGTCGTTTGGGTTCACGCCCGGCACCTTAAGCTGGAGATTCGTCCAATGGAAGCCCGGTTTTCAAAGCGGTGCACTCGGGCATTTCGCAGAGGCGTGTGGGGTTTGGGTGCTTCGAAAGATTCTGCAGAAGATGGTGCGCGCTGTAGGTTTCGAACCTACGACCCCTACCGTGTGAAGGTAATGCTCTACCACTGAGCTAAGCGCGCTTTTCGCGTCGAACCACCTCAAAAAACGTTTGTTTTCTTAGGTTTTCAACCAATTACGAGCGCGTAATTTCGCTGTGTGCATCAGTGTTGGCAAGCCAAAAAACAAACTCAGGACAAACTCGGGTGCATCCTGACACTGCCCTGGTTCACATTGCAGGAGGAGCGCGGCGTTTAAGCCGCTTCAACGTGCGCAAACCCGCAGGGCAAAGATTTCACACAATCAGAATGCGCATTGAAGCGACCTGAAGGTCGCGCTCCGGGGCCAGTGTCAGGATGCACCCAAGAAACTCCCGTGCGCTGTTTGCTTTGGAATGGGCCGGTTCTCTGCTTTAGCCAGTGAAGGCGCTCAGTTTACGCGAGGCAGCCTGCTGGCAGAACCATGGCTGAGGCTCCCCGTTTTCGGGGTGTGGTCAGCGGCCGCCGTTCTTGGATAGAGTTCTTGCGCAGGGCGGACTCGCTGCGGATCTCAGGCCGTGGAAGTGGACGGCAACAAGCCCGGAGTGGAGAGCTAAAAATCGCCTGCGCAGGAAATCGCTAAGCCATCAAATGGAAAATTCCGAATCAAAACGAAGACTGTTGCTCCAGTGTGGAGTCGTGCCCGCCCTGCTGGCGGCGGCGCTTGCTGCGTTTCACCCGCTCTCCAGGCAGGCGCAGGCCACCAATCCATCGTCGCCCGGCATGCTGACAGTGATGACTTACAACCTGAAATTCGCGAGCTCCAATTCGCCGAATGCCTGGTCGGTGCGGCGCCCGCTGATGCAAGAAGTTATTCAGCAGATTGCCCCAGATGTCTTCGGCACGCAGGAAGGTCTCTACCCGCAACTGAAGGACATCGCCTCCGACCTGCCGGATTATGATTGGATCGGGTTGGGACGCGAGGGCGGCAGCCAGGGCGAATTCATGGCCGTGTTTTATCGAAGGGCGCGGTTTGAACCGCTCGCTTATGATCACTTCTGGCTCTCCGACACGCCGGAGGTCACCGGATCGAGCACATGGGGTAATCGCAATCGCCGCATGGTCACTTGGGTCAAATTCCTTGATCGCCAGACGCAGCAGGAGTTCTTGCTGTGGAATACGCACTTTGACAATGAAATCCAGGTCGCACGCGAGAAGGCCGCGAAGCTGGTGCGCAAACGCGTGGCGGCGCTCGACACCAAGCTGCCACTGATCCTCACCGGGGATTTCAACGCCGCTGCCGGCAACAACGAAGCCTACAATATCCTCACCGCTGGTGCTTTCTTCGCCGATACCTGGATGACAGCCAAGGAGCGCCAGGGCGAAGGTCTCAACACTTCCAACGGCTTCAAGGAAATTAGAAAAAATGGCGTCCGCATCGACTGGATTCTCACGCGAGGCAATGTCGTAACGGAATCCACCAAGATCGTTACGTTCTCGCGCAACGGTCAGTTCCCCAGTGACCATTTCCCGGTCGTCGCGCGGATGCGCTTTCCCGAGTCGAAGTAGATGGAAATTTTTTTATGAGGAAGAAATTAAGTGAGGTGCAATCAGTGTCTTTACTGGGCCGCGATGAAATCCAAAACCACCATGGCATCGCCAGCGGAAAAGACTCTCAACGAAACGAACTGACCGCCATGAAGCTGACTTTGAAAAACTATCGCAATCTCCGACCGCTGCTTGTGCTGCTGGGCGTGGGCGGATCAAACCTCTCGGCGCAAACCACCGCCGCGGAGCGGTTGCAACAGGTTGACCCGTTCATCGGCACGGGCTTTCACGGTCACACCTTTCCCGGGGCCACGACGCCGTTTGGCATGGTGCAACTCAGCCCGGACACGCGCACTTCCGGCTGGGACGCCTGCGGCGGCTACTATGATGCCGACACGGAAATCTGGGGGTTCAGTCACACTCATCTGAGCGGCACGGGAATTGGTGATTATGGCGACGTGCTCTTGATGCCGTTCACGGGCGACGTCCGCATTGGCTCGGGCACTCCTGACAATCCGGATTACGGCTACCGATCGGCTTTCAACAAAACAAATCAGTTCGCAACTCCTGGATACTATCGCGTGTTGCTGGATCGCTTTCAGATCAAAGCGGAACTTTCGGCCACGCCGCGAGCGGGAATTCATCGTTACACTTTTCCAAAGGCGGACAACGCGGGCGTGGTCATTGACCTGAAGCACAGCATTCAAAATCGCCAGACAATTGAGGCGGGAATCGAGGTCGTCAACGACCACGAAATCAGTGGCTGGCGACACGTTCGAGGCTGGGCGCCGGATCGTTGGATTTACTTTCACGCCGAGTTTTCCAAACCGTTTAAAGCTGAATTGTTTGTGGAAGACGTCTTGCAGAAAGGGCAGCCCGCCGTCACCGGCAAAAATGTCAAGGCGCGGCTGAACTTTGCGACGGCCGATGCCGAAGCCGTGCTGGTCAAGGTTGGCATCAGTCCGGTGGACTGTGCCGGAGCGAAGAAGAATTTGGCGTCGGAAATACCCGGTTGGAATTTCGATGGGGTGGTGACGCAAGCGGCCGCGGCTTGGGCGGAGCAACTGGCGCGAATCCAAGTCAAAGGCGGCACAGCTGATCAACGGAAAATTCTTGCCACCGCCCTGTATCACACGGCGATTTGCCCCAACCTGGCCAGCGATGTCGATGGGCGTTATCGCGGCATGGATCAGAAGATTCATCAGGACACCGGCTACACCAACTACACGGTGTTCTCGCTGTGGGACACGTTTCGCGCCCAGCATCCGCTTTACACCGTCATCAATCCGGACCTGGATCAGGCGTGGATTCGCGCATTGCTCCGCAAGCATGAGCAGGGCGGCATATTGCCGATGTGGGAACTGGCCGCCAATTACACGGGTTGCATGATCGGCTATCACGCCGTTCCCGTGATCGTGGATGCTTACGTCAAAGGACTGCGCGATTTCGACGTCAACCAAGCGATGGCGGCCGTTCTGTTTGCCTCGCAAAACGACGCCCAGAAACCCATCCCTTACAACTCGACCGCCGTTCGCACCGCTTTGATGCCAAAGGGGAAACTTTACAATGCCACCCAAGGTTTCATTCCTGCTGACCTCGAAGGCAAGTCGGTGTCCAAGGCTCTGGAATTCGCTTACAACGACTGGACCATCGCCACCCTGGCCCAGAGCCTTGGACGCGAGGAAACGGCGACGGAGTATTTCAAGCGCGCCCGCTTTTATCGTCAGTATTTCGATTCCCAGACCGGCTTCATGCGGGGGAAAAAAGCGGATGGAAATTGGGTGGAGCCGTTCAACCCAACCGACTCAAGCCACAAAGGAGGCGAATATGTGGAAGGCAACGCCTGGCAGTGGACGTGGTTTGTGCCGCAGGTCGTGCCTGGGTTGATGGGGTTGTTCGGCGGACGGGAGCCATTTGCCGCGAGGCTGAATGAGTTGTTCACGACCAGTTCCGCTCTCACCGGTGAGCAAATCTCAGGCGACATCACCGGCTTGATTGGCCAATACGCGCACGGGAACGAGCCAAGCCATCACATTGCCTATCTTTTCAATTGGGCGGAGCAACCGTGGCGCACGGCGGAAATTGTCAGCCAGATCATGACGGAATTCTATCAAGCCGCGCCCGCCGGTCTGATCGGCAATGAAGACGCCGGCCAGATGTCCGCGTGGTTTGTGCTGAGTTCCCTGGGCATCTATCAAGTCTGTCCGGGCGACCCGAATTTCTCGCTTGGCTGCCCTCTTTTTGACGAAGGCCGCGTGGCGCTGCCCGGCGGGAAGACCTTTGTGGTCAGGCGTCAGGACGCTTCCGCGCACAATAAATATGTCCAGCAAGTCACCTTGGACGGACGGCCGCTGAAATCCCCATTTATCCGCTACGCCGACATCATGGCGGGGAGCGAGCTGGTGTTTAAAATGGGCGATCAGAAAATCGTTTTCTGGAAATAGAAACGCGGGCGGTGTGGAAAGGGTGCCGCACCTGGAAAACTGGCAAACGGGACGTTCGATAATTATTTGACTGGCGCGACTTTTGAGGCAGTTATTGAGCATTGAAACGAGCCTCCCCTCATTCGGGGAATAGGCACGGTTGCCGAGGCTGCTAGTGTCGTCACATGTTTCTACCCTATCCAATCCAGCGCAAAGCTGGATGCGATCGGGAAGTGTGGGGCAACCGGCTGATGGCGCAGGGGGGCGACGTGCGAGTTCTGGCCAGCGGCTCAAATACAAAATCCAGCATGAAAAGAATAACCCAAAACAAACCAATCCGCGTGTGTGACCTGAAATCTATCAACCAAAACGGAACCCGCCGCCCGGGCCCGTCGTGCAGGAAACTGGCTTCGCTCGCCCTCGCCGCCGCCGCCCTCTTGACGGCCGCCAAATCCTCAGCGGCGCAATTGACCTGGGACGCTGGCAACACGAGCAACGCGGGCACCGTTGATCCGGCCAGTGGCGCGTGGAATACGGACACCACCACCAACCTGAATTGGAACAACGGCAGTGGCAATGTGAGTTGGACTCAAACCAGCGTCACTGCCGGGCTAAACGGCGCGACCTTCGCCGGGCCAGACGCCGCCGCGGGCACGTATCAAATTGCGCTGGATGGTTCCCAGATTGCATTCACCAGTCTTGCCATCAATGCCAACGGCTATGAGTTTAGCGGCGCGCTGCTGTATCAGCCTGCTTCGAGTGCGATTTTATCGATCGCCGATGGGGTCAGCGTGACCTTCAATAACAATATTTCCGGGCCCAACAATTCACTGTTCTGGCGGCTGGGTGCGGGTGGTTCACCGGCGTCCATGACTTTCCTGGGCAACTTCACGGGCGGCCAGTTTGCCTTTTGCAGCACCAACGGCAGCACCCTTTGGCTGGGCGGATCGGGAACTTCGTCGGGCGGGGTGAATACCATCAATGCGAACGTCATCCAGACCAATGGCACTTGGAATAATACCGGCACCTGGCAGGTGGGCCGTCCAAATCAGCCGTCCGGCACTCCACAATCACTGGCAGGCAATGCCGCTTTCCCGGGCGTATTCACATTGGATGGCGATAGCGCGGTGTTGAACCTGTCGCAGCAGATGCAAATTGCGCGCGGTGGCGGCATGGGAAAGGTGATCATCAAGAAGGGCGCAGTGAATCTGACGGCGGCGAGCGTGAACGCCACCATCCAAGTGCTGAACGATGGCAGTGCCGGGGGCCAAGGTTTCTTCTCCATGGAAGGCGGCACGATGAACGTGGGAAGTTCGGGCGCTGCTGGCGTGATTGGTCTGGCCAAAGCGGGTGCGGGGACAAATTCCCAGGCGGTCTTTGCACAATCGGGCGGCATTATTAAAGCCTGGGGCGGCGTGAGCATCGGCGCGTCCAGCGGCACGTTTAATAGCGCCAGCCTCAGCGCCTTCACCAATTCCGGCGGCTTCCTCTATGTGGGCAATGTGGGTGGCGTCGGTATCACTCGCTACGCCTCCGCACCGGGCACGAACTATTTCGTCCTGTCCGGCGGCACGATTGGAGCCTTGCAAAGCTGGATCTCAACCATGCCGATGACGCTCGACACGTTGAATGGTAACATCACGTTCCAATCTGCGGATGACGGTGGCTCACCGTTCAACATTTCGCTTTCCGGCGCGCTCACCGGCCCGGGCGGACTTTACAAGACGGGCGGCGGCACGCTGACCTTGAGCGGGGCCAACAATTATGCCGGCAGCACGGTGATCAGCAACGGCGTCCTAAAAATTGTGCCGTCTGCCTCTCCCACCAACGGCCTGCTGACCTTGGACGGCTCGGCGGGTTCGCCCACCTTGACGGTCGCGCCGTCGGCGGCGGGCCAGTTTATGACGGTCAATGGCAACCTGACCTACGCGGCGGGCACGGTGACGGCGAACTTTGACTTTGGCGCATTGCCGCCCAGCACCAGCGTGGCTCCGATTCAAGTCGCGAACAACGTCGCTTGCACGGTCACTCCGGACTTTGCCATTGAGGGCAGCGCCATCGCCGCGGGCACGTATCCGCTCATCAAGTACGGCGGCATCGTCACAGGCAGCCTGCCCGCAACGCCGACGTTGCTGCCGACCTCAACGTTGGGTTATATCACCAACATCACCACCACGAAGACGATCGCCTTGGTGGTGACCAGTTCGCCGGTATCCGCCGCGCTCACCTGGCGGGTCGGCAGTGCTGATTGGGGTCTGATCGCCGCCGAGAACTGGAGCCTGTTTGGCAGCCCGGTTAGTTATACCGAACCCAACGCGGTGCAATTGGATGACACCGCCAGCGGACCTTTCCCCATTACAGTGAGCGCCGTCACATCGGTCAGCCCCAGCGCAATCACAATTCTGAGCACAAACGACTGGACGATCGCCGCCAATGGCGGCTCGATTGACGGCTCGGGCAGTTTGACCAAGGCGGGAAGTGGCACGTTGACCCTTTCGGGCGCGAACACCTACGCGGGTGGCACCACGGTCAGCGGTGGTCAGTTGAATATCAACAACGGCGGCAACAGCTCTGCCGATTCAGCCATCGGCACCGGGCCGCTCACGCTGGGTTTGGGCTCCGAGATTGACAATACCAGCGGTCAGGCGGTCACCTTGCAGCCCACCATTGCGCAGAATTGGCAGGACGACTGGACCTTTGTGGGCAGCACCAATCTGAATCTCGGCGCTGGTGCCGTTACGCTGGGCAGCAGCGTTGTGGTGCTGACAGTGTCCAGCGGCGAACTGGAGGTGGGTGGTTCCATCTCCGATGGCGGGAATGCTTACAAGCTAGAAAAGGCGGGCGCTGGCGCTCTGACGCTGGGTACTGACAGCTTTTTTACCGGCGGCATGCAGTTGGATTCCGGTCTGTTGCAGCTGAAAACGGCCAATGGTTTGGGAAGTGGTACCTTCACCATCACCGGTTCCGCCGCAATTGACAATCTAAGCGGAGCCGACATGACCCTGAGCGGAATTTCCGGGGTTGTCTTGCCGAGTAGTGCCACCATTACCTATCTGGGCACGTCGAATAACCTGGACTTCGGGATTGTGGCCGTTAACCAAGCCAGCCAGGGAACCAAGGTCTTGAACGTGGTCAGCAACCGCCTGACCTTTGGTGGTCCTTTTGTCTCTGGAAATTCCACCATGGTCAAAATCGGCCAAGGCACGCTGGTTCTGGCTGGCAGCGCTTCGGGAAATCAAAGCCAGTTCGTCGGTGAGGTCAACGAAGGTGTGCTTGAACTTGCCCATGATTTTGGTTCAGCCATTGGCACCGGCAACTCAGGCGATGGCATTCTGGTGCAATCGAATGCCGTGGCCAGACTGACTGGCACGCTGGCAAATCAAATCCCGAATGATGTGGAGACGAGGCTAAATGCCGGCGGCGTCTTTGATATGAACGGCAACAGCGAAACCATCGCCTTGCTGCGCATGACGAACGGCGTGTTGCGCAATGGTCTGGCCGGAACCGCTTCCACGTTGACTACCGTCAATGGGAATGGGGTCATCCTTAGGAAGACAGATAACGTGTTTGACGTTCCGGATGCAGCCGCAAGCCTGACTATTGACGGCAATGTCACGGGCCCGGGTTCATTGGTGAAATCCGGGGCGGGTGCTGTCACCGTGCAGGGAACCAATACCTACAGTGGCAATACCACCGTCAGCAACGGAACCCTGACCCTCAACTTCCCCCTGCTTTCAACCAATTCCACCGTGCAGATCGACACGAACGGGGTGCTGAACCTGAACTTTGCCGGGGGAGAAACCAACACCGTGGCCGCGCTCGTTCTGGGCGGGACGAACAAACTGGCGGGAATCTATAACGCGACGACCGATCCAACTTATCTCAACGGCTCAGAGCCTGTCTGAAAAAGGAGAAAGTGCTTGATTTTGTTGGTGGGTTGGTTGGTTTGTTATCGCGGTAGCGCCAGTGAGGCGATGAAAATCGCCAATTACGACACTGACCTGACTGACGCCCAATGGACTTATCTCAAACCGATGCTTCCCAAGCCCGCCAAACGCGGACGCCCGACCAAAGATCGGAGGCGGATCGTTGATGCCATCCTCTACCTCGTCAAATGCGGCTGTCCCTGGCGCTATCTGCCCGCCGACTTCCCCAACTGGAAAACCGTTTACCACGTCTTCCGCCAATGGGTCGCCAGCCATTACTGGGCCGTCATTCACGACGCACTCCGCGTTCTGGTTCGCAGAACCCACGGCAGGTGCAGCCGTCCCACCGCCGCCGTTCTGGACAGCCAAAGCGTCAAGTCCTCCGGGCATGGCGGGCGCGTCGGCTACGACGCGGGCAAACGGATCAAAGGCCGCAAACGGCATCTGCTGGTGGACACTCTGGGATTGATTCTCGCGGTCACCGTCACTCCGGCCAGCACCACCGAACGGGACGGAGCACAATTGCTTTTGAAACCAGTCCTGGGCTGGCTCACCTGGTTGCGCATCCTGTGGGTGGACGGCGGCTACAGCGGCGAAGCCTTCGCCCAATGGGTCAAGAATCTTCGCCCCAAATTGGCCGTTCAGGTAGTCAAACGTTCCGATGCCACCAAGGGGTTCAAGGTGTTGCCCCATCGCTGGGTGGTGGAGCGGACCTTTGGCTGGTTGATGCACCACCGCCGGTTGGTCCGCGATTACGAAACCACCGAATCCAGCGCCGAAGCCTGGATCTACATCGCGATGATCCGCATCCAACTCCGCCGCCTCGCTTGACCCCCAATCACTCATGATTTTTCAGACAGGCTCTCAGGCAGCTTGCGGGTTGTCCCGCTGGCGACAATCAATCCGCTGCCGGGCACAATTCAAGTCAGCGTCAGTGGCGGCACGCTCGCCTTGTCATGGCCCACCAACGCGGGCTGGATACTACAAGCCCAGACCAATGCGCTAAGTGTGGGATTGGTTTCAAATAGCAATGCGTGGTTCAACGTTCCCGGTTCCGAACTGGTGACCAGCACGAATATGCCGATCGTCCAAACAAATGGCGCGGTATTTTACCGGATGGTTCATCCGTGAGCAGGTGACGGGGGTGGGTTGCGTCGGCGCGGTGTGGCCAAGGGTGGTCGCCCGCGCCGATTTAATCAACCAACAACGTGCCACACTGAGCGAATGCTGGAGAGCAAATGCCGACAATGAACGCAGTCGTGAACATCGCCCGGTCGCTTTGCCGGCTTGATGGAAGCATGAAGTCCGCCCCGGCCTCGCGTTGTCGGTTGGTTGGGATTGTCCTCGCCCTCGGTCTGTTTGGCTTCTTCGCTCCCATTACTCCGGCAGCCGTGCCGAATGCTGATATCAACTTGGAGCCCGTCGTCACCGATAATCTCCCGCTTATCTCCAGTCTCACCGCTTACGTCTATCCGAACGACCGTGATGCCGTTTCCATAACGCTGGGCGGCAGCAATGTCCTTTACGACGCCCCGCTTTACTACCCGTTCGATACCGACACTCCCGGCTGGTGGGATAATCTCGTGGCGGAACAATTGCAGGCCCGCCTCCCGGTCGTCATGTTCGCCAGTCGCGGAGCGAAAACCACAAACTCAACCCAGATAGACGGGAGCATGAATCCCCGTCAACTCACCCGCATGGTCGCCGCCCTGGAACGCGCCAATGCCACCAACCTTTTCAAGCTCGCCTGTTTCATCGATTCCCCGAACATGCAGGACATTTACACCTACATCAACGGCCTGCCTTCGAGCACTCTCTGCGACATGTCCAGCGCATCCGATTGGACCAATGTCTTCTGGCTGCGCGGGGTGAAGCCCTGGTTTGACACGGTGCCCCGCCAATACTGGTTTACCGTCAACGGGCGCCCCGTGATTCAATGGTGGCACATCGGCAACTCCTGGTTTAGCAATCAGAATGGCAATTTGAGCCGAATGCTCCAAGTTTTGGCGAATGCATTTGAAGCGACCTACGGTGTCCGCCCGGGCTTCGTTCTGCATCACAGTTGGCCGACCTACGATCCCAGCTCAACCAATCAACCAGATGTAATCGGAGTGGACAAGTGGTTCAGCCCGCCCAACACCTCTTACACCTACAACACCTTCAACGGTTTCACTTCGGGAACCTTGGTGCCGGGCTTTATTGACTCGAGCACGTTCGACCCTACCAGCTCGAATTACCAGAACGCAAACCGCGTCATTCCCCACAACGGGATGGCGGGCACCGGCACCAATGGCGACACGCTTATCGCCGGACTCGAAGCCGGCGTGATCGCCAAGCCCCGGCTCACCGTTCTCGAAGGCTGGAACGACGTTCGCGAGTGGGCGGGTTACTATCGCTGTGGCAATTCGTCGCGCTACGACTTTCCCAGCCAATACATTAACATCGTCCGCCGCTACACCGACTTGCGCACCCGTTCGCTCCGCCTGGAAGCCGAGGGTGCCGACGCCTACAACGACACCACCGCGGGCAATTCCGGCGGTGCGTGGCGGCGCTTCGGCGATCTGGACATCCGACCGCTCAGCGGCAGTGGTTGGGCCGTCACCGCCACCGCCGCCGGTGAGTGGGTTGAGTTCAAACAGATTAACTTTTCTGCCGGCAATTACCGCTTCCCGATCTGCTACGCTGCGTCGGCGTCGCGCACGGTTCGTCTGCTCATTGACGGCGTGCCGCTGCCCGATGTGGTTCTGCCTGCCACCGGGGGCACGAACAACTTCGACACCTTCTCCCTTGGCTCCGCGGCCATCGCTCATGGCATCCACAACCTGAGGCTTTATTTTGTGGACGGCGGGGTGGACGTCGATTGGATTTTTGTCAGGAAATACGATCCGGCGGTGACGTTTCAATCGGCAGTGAATGGTTGTTATCTCACCGCCGCTTGGGGCGGCAACGATGCGATGGTTTGCAATTGGACGGCGGCGGGCGCTTGGGAGCAATTCACAGTGGATGACCTGGCCGCCGGCGGTTCGCTCGTCAGCAGCAATAGTGTCAACCTCCAGGCTTACAATGGCCTTTATTTGTCCGCGACGAATGGCGGTGGTTCGTCCGTGCTGGCCAAAAAACGCACTCCGGCGAGCGCTGAAAATTTTTATCTCGTGAAGATCGGCGGCACCGGCACTCTCACCAACGGAAGCCAGGTGGCCATCAGAACCTCAGGCGGCAAGTATATTACCGTCAAGCTGGACGGCAGCGTTGACGCGAGCGGGGCGAGCATTGGAACGGCGCAGACATTTACCGTTAAGCTGGCGGGGGAGTTTATGCCGGTTACGCCAGTCGCTTCAACTCCCACCGGCCTGGTCGCCTCCGCAACGAGCAGCCGGATCACTCTCTTCTGGACGGCCATCCCCGGAGCCATGAGTTACAACGTCAAGCGCGCTCCCAGCAGTGTCGGGCCTTACACCATCATCGCGGCCAACGTGACCGCCACCACCACTTATGTTGATGCGTCGGTGTCTGCCGGGACGACTTATTACTATGTGGTCTCCGCCGTGAACTCTGGGGGTGAGAGCCCCAACTCCGTTCCCGCCGCCGCGCTATTTCCGATCATTTTGTCACAGGGCGCACCGGTCACGGCCAGCAGCCAACAGGGCGGAAATGAAGCGTTTAAAGGCAATGATGATGACTCCGCTACGCGCTGGGCCGCTTCCGGTCCGGGGATGCCGCAATGGTGGCAGGTGGATTTGGGCACTAATCGCGATATAACCGGCGTGACCATTGAGTGGTACAACAGCAGTACGCGGGGTTACGGATATCAAATCGCGGTCAGCAGCGACAACGAGAACTTCACCACCGTCGTGGATAGGTCAGGGAACACGTCGTTGGGAGATGCCACGGAAAATTTCTCCGCTCTGCGCAAACGATTCGTCAAAATCACGGTGACCAGCTGCACGCAAGCGAATGGTTATGCTTCGTTTCACGAATGCAGAGTTTATGGGGCGAGTACCCCGGCGGTGGCATTGAATCCGACCAATCTCACGGCGGTCGTTTCCGGCAATAGCTTGACGTTTTCCTGGCCAGCTGATCATCTGGGCTGGTGGTTGCAGGTTCAGACAAATTCATTGCTTTCAGGATTGGGCACGAACTGGGTGACGCTGCCCGGATCTGATTTGGTGACCAGCACGAACATAACCATCAATCCCGCCAATGGCGCCGTGCTTTACCGATTGATTTATCCGTGACGCAGGCCTTGTCTGCTGTATCGCTGGCTAATCAACCTGCCACGTGATAACCTCGCGACGCGCTGCCGATTTGCAAACCGGCGCTACAGCACGTTGTGAAACGCTGCGCTACAAGCTTTGGAAGGTCTGTGCCTAATGCTGGGTGAATATCCGGGCTAAGCCCGCTCTGATCGCCCTCTGACGATTTTCTACTGCATTAAGTGTTTAAGCCCGTGCGGCCTCCCCCCTTTCGGGGAATAGGCAATCCAGCGGTTTGATACATGATATGGCTATGAATCTTGGTTATCCCGATCAACCACACACTGGCATTGGTTCCATGCAAAATAACGCTCCCCTCCTGAAGCGAAGCACGTCCAGAGCTTTTACGCTCATTGAGTTGCTGGTCGTCATCGCCATCATCGCCATCCTGGCGGCCATGCTGCTGCCAGCCTTGGCCAAGGCCAAGCAAAAGGCGAATCAGATTTCGTGTCTCAATAATCAAAAGCAACTGGCTTTGGGAATTATCATGTATGCGGGGGATTCGAATGAGGTCATGCCATCGGACGCTTCGCGGGTTCGCAACCCGAGCACAGCGCCAGACATGTGGATCTGGTGGAATGGAGGCGCAGGGTTGTACGGTGCTGATAAGAGTCCGATTTTGTTAGCGATCCGGGGCAGCACGAATATTTTTCTCTGTCCGATGGATAAGTTGACCGGAAGCCAGCGGGAATCGTCAGCACAGCATGGCTGGAATTTCAGTTATACCATGAATGGCTATGTGAAAACGGGCGGTGAACTCGCTGGCTGTGGTTCTACCTACGCTTCGGGTACCGGCACTTTCATGGCCAGAAAATCGACCAGCATCAAGCGCCCGGTGGAAAAGATATTGCTGGCGGAAGAACCCGTGTCCAGCCAGGACATTCCCACCGGCTATCCCAGCACGGCGTATGCGGACGATGGTCGCTGGGTGCCTGGTGTCACCGGACCGAACACCATCACGACCCGCCACAGCAAACGGGGCAACGCCAACTTTGCGGACGGCCATGCCCAACCAGTGGATGCCAAGTATGCATCCGATCCTGACCACTTTGACACGTCGTACTGAAGGTTCCCTTGACCAATTGGCTTCCGTCGGGCCACTGCCAATGTTGCCAGATGATCCCCGGCTGAAATGGCTCCAACCACATCTGACTACTGGATGAAACAAATCAAAGCGTTGCTGTGTCTTGCGGTTGCTCTGCTGGGCTCCATTCACTCAGCGGTATCCCGCGGGGACCTTCGCTATGACTGGCCGCTGTTCACCTACAATTTCGGCGGCCTGGAAAAGCTTTCGATCGAAGAGCAGGTGAACCTGCTGCACCGCCACGGCTATGCCGGGCTGGCCGTGGACATCGGGAGCGCCGCCAAGCTGGCCGAATTGGACCTCTACCGGACGGCCGCTCAAAAGGCGGAAGGGTTCAGGATTTATGCGGCGTTCTACCGTTTCAACTTCGATGAAAAAACCGGCATCAGCCGTGAGTGGGTTCAGGCGGTTGACCAGCTTGCCGGAACGGGAACGGATCTGTGGCTCATTTCGGGGAAACCACAGACCGGCCTCACGCCAGAATTACTGGAGAAGGAAATCCGGAAGGTCGTGGATTACGCCGCTACGAAATCGGTGAAGGTCACGCTTTATCCGCACAGCAACAACGTGATCGCCACTGCGGAACAGGCGCTGGTTTATGTGGAAAAGATAAACCGCCCAAACCTCGACCTGGCCGTGCATACTTGCCATGAGATTCGGGCGGGCAACGCCGATCGCATCGAGGATGTTCTGGAGAAAGTGAAGGATCATCTGGGCTATGTCACGATCGCCGGGAGCGATAACATTCCCAACCAGACCAACGGGAGCGAGTGGGAATACTCCACGCTCAAGCCGCTTTACCGGGGAAACTTCGACCTGACCCGCGTGTTGAAAAAGCTCCGCAGTCTGGACTACCGCGGACCGATTGGATTCATCAATCACCGCGTTGCCGAAGCGCCGGAATTCTATCTGCCGCTGTCCAAATCCACCTACGACCAGTGGATTCAGGAATTGAATGCGTTGCCGTCCCGACCGTTCGACGCGCCGGATCAATGCGTCTGGCATGCACCCAGCCAGACTTGGTTCGTCTCGAATCTGGGCGGCGGCATCTCGCTGGCGAAGGATGCCTACGGCTGGATCACTCGGCTCGATAAAGACGGCAAGGTCATTGATCCCTTTTGGATCGGCCTGGCCGAGCGGATGCACGCGCCGTCCGGCATGGTGGCGACCGACCGCTACCTTTACGTCTGTGACCGGGAAGGCGTGCATCAAATTGATATTGTTGCGCGAAAAATTTTGAAGTTTTACCCCATTCCTCAGGGCGAATTCATCAACGACATCGCTATTGCCGATAATGGCGATCTCTATGTCTCGGATTTCTTTGCCAACCAGATATACCGCTTGCCGGAGGAGTCGCGCGTGGTCGAGGTTTGGTTGAAAACCGATCGCTTGGAAGCGCCCGACGGACTCTATATTGATGGCGGCAAACTCATCGTCGGTTCGTGGGGCGTGCTGAGCGAGCCGGGAACGTTTAAGACTTCCAAGAAAGGTGATTTGCTCAAGATCGATCTCAAGACCAAGAAAATTGAAATGTTGTCCAAGGAGGCGGGCAACTTGGAGGGAATCACCCAGGCGGGAGAATTTTATTACGTCACGGATTGGGCCGCCGGCAAGTTGTTGAAGATTGACGCCGAGACCGGCACCGTAAGCGAGTTGCTCGCCGGTTTGCGAAACCCGACGGATCCTGGTTATGCGCCCGAGTTGGGTGTGTTGGCGTTTCCGCAGCATACTGGGGATCAGGTGCTGTTTATCCAGGTGAAAACTGCCGCCGAGATGCGCCGGAATGGAAGCGCACCGTCTGATGCAAAAATCGATTTCTAGTTCAAGAGACTGTCACACGTCTGGTATAAACGAATGATATGAAAACATTGCTCGATTTTGCTGCCGCCGCGCTGGCACTCCTGTTGCCGGCCTCCGCTCAGAACGACTCCGCCGCCCAGCAACTCGGCTGGACGCTCGCGGTTCACTCTTACACCTTCCAGAAATTCTCCATTTTGGAGGCGATTGATAAAACCGCAGCGGTCGGCGTGAAACACATGAGCATATCCGGCAGCGTGAATCTGCCGGACACAGATGGGAAGTTCACCAAAGCTTCAACCATCCGGATGACGACGAACGATGTTGCCGCCATCACGGATCGGATGAAGGCGAAGGGGATTGATCCAGTGTTTGTGAACATGGGCGTGGTCAAGCCAGGCATCGATGAGGCCGAGAGCCGGAAGATTTTTGAAGGCGCGAAACGTCTCGGCATCACCGTCCTGGTGGCTGAACCGGAAACGCACGACAAGATGGAAGAACTTGGCCCGTAATGGACGTGGTGGAGAAACTCGCCATCGAATACAACATCAAGGTCGCCATCCATAATCATCCCGGCCCGAAAAATTTTTATTGGAACCCCGACACCGTGGCCGCCGCTGTCAAAGGCCGCAGCCCGTTGCTGGGCGCGTGCGCGGACGTGGGACATTGGGTGCGCTCCGGGCTGGATCCAGTCGCGTGCCTCAAGAAATTGGAAGGTCGCGTGATCACACTGCTTTTCAAGGATCTCAACGTGCCTGGCCCCAAAGCGCACGATGTGCCGTGGGGCACCGGCATCAGCAACGCGAAAGGCATGCTCGCCGAATTGCAACGTCAGAAGTTCAAGGGCGCCATCTGCATCGAATACGAATACAACTGGGAGAACTCCTCGCCAGAAATTGCCCAGTCTGTGGCTTGGTTCAATGCCACCTGTGCCGAACTGGTGCGCGCGGGACAATAAATCCAAAATGAAATTCATTCTCGCAGCACTCCTCGGATTGCTCGCGCTGGCGCGCGCCAACTCGTTTGCCGCACGACCGAACTTCCTCATCATCCTCGCCGATGATCTCGGTTACGGCGATGTCTCGGCCTATCATCCGTCGGACGTGCGCACGCCGAATATTGATCGCTTGGGCGCGCAGGGATTGTTGTTCACCACCATGCGAGCCAACTGCACGGTGTGTTCGCCGTCGCGCGCGGCCTTGCTCACGGGGCGCTACGCGGATCGTGCGGGGGTGCCGGGACTCATACGCACGCAGCCGGAGGATTCGTGGGGATATTTCAACCCGAAGATTCCAACGCTGGCCGATGAACTGAAACAGGCGGGCTACCGCACGGCCATCATCGGCAAGTGGAACCTCGGTCTCGAATCGCCGAACCTGCCGAACGAGCGCGGCTTTGAATTCTTCCACGGCTTTCTCGGCGACATGATGGACAGCTACACCACGCACCTCCGCGAGGGGCACAATTACATGCGCCGCAACAGCGAGGTCATCGAACCTAAGGGCCACGCGACGGACATCTTCACCGCCTGGGCCGTCGAGTATCTGCGCGAGCGGGCCAGGGCGAAGGATCAACCCTTCTTTCTCTACCTCGCCTACAATGCGCCGCATTTTCCCATCGAGCCGCCCGCCGACTGGCTGGCGCGCGTGAAAGCCCGCGCGCCGCAACTCGAGGAGAAGCGCGCAAAGAACGTCGCCTTGGTCGAGCATCTCGACGATGGCATCGGGCGCGTGCTCGCCGCCTTGAAGGAGAACGGGCTGGAGGAAAACACCGTGGTGGTTTTTTCCAGCGACAACGGCGGTTCGTTGCCGCATGCGCAGAACAACGACCCGTGGCGGGGCGGCAAGCAGGATCATTATGACGGCGGTCTGCGCGTCCCGTTCATTGTGCGCTGGCCGGCGCAGGTCCAAGCCGGTTCTCGCAGCGATTACGCCGGGCTGAACTTTGATGTTTTCCCCACGTTCTTGGAGCTGGCCGGCGCGAAACCCGCCGCCGATTTGGACGCCATCAGCCTCGTGCCTGTGCTCAAGGGCGGCACCATCACCGCGTCACGCGATCTTTATTTTACCCGGCGCGAAGGGGGCATGCTTTACGACGGCAAGACTTACGAGGCGATCATTCGCGGCGACTGGAAACTCATGCAGAACGATCCCTTCAGCCCGCAGGAACTTTACAACCTGAAGACCGACCCGCAGGAACGCACCAATCTCGCGGCTACGAACAAGAAGATGTTCAACGAACTCTCCGCCGCTCTGCGCCGGCATATTCAGATTGGCGGCGCGACGCCGTGGCAGAAGCCGTCTCTCGGTAGTTCTCGATAATGCCTGCCACGGCAACTATCGTCATGAACGTGAAACCATTTTCCGTGCTCGCTCTCACGTCATTGGTGTTGGCACTTGCCGCCATCGCCAACACCTCGCAAGCGCAAGACCTCGTTAAGATCCAAAAGGGAGAAATGGCCGGCTATCTTCTCGTCTCAGGCGAGAAAGCTCCCGAAACCTACAACGCCGGGTTCTCGATGTATGTTGCGGCTTGGCCCTTGTTGAAACATTACCCGGGACAGCAGTTCCAATCGGGTCTGCCGGGAACCTGGATGTTCGCGCAGTATTCCGGTCAGGCACCGACGAACCTCTATTCCGATGTAGAGGGCGGGCTTGGTTGGTGGCGCGACACGGAGTATGCCACCGAGACGCCGAAGTTTGTCATGGGCGGGGTGGCGCCGAACTTCATCGAGTGGGCCAACGGCCCCGGCGCCGGCAAAGGCCGCGACTGGAACAAACCCAAAGGCAAATACGGCATCGCCCAGATTAGTCCCTGGTTGCTGTGGCCGCCGGATGGTTTGAACCTCAAGCAAGGCACACGCGGCGAGTTGTTCGGCTACGGTTATCTGCCGCTGCCGTTGACTGCGGCCAAAACCATCACGGCCGGCACAAACATCCCGACCGGAGACAATTGCTGGACGCTGTTTCTGAACACGGGAAACTTCAAAGGCCCCGTTGCCTTCTTCACTCCGTTCTTCTGGTCCCATGCCGCCGTCGCCGAACCGCGCCTGAGCGGAATGCTCTTGGACAGCCGCCCCTCCAATCCAAACCGGGCGTTGCAGATGGAGACTCAGCATATCCCCAGCGCGCAGGCGACGGACGCAAAAGGTGACACCTACGCGCGCGTCGCGCCAACGTTTTTCCCCAGCGGTCCGAAGGGCGATTCACTGCTCGTGCATCAGGTGACTTCCTACGACAAGCAGGCGCTCTGGAATTCAGTGAAGGCCTGGTTTGACGGCGGCCCGCAGGCCAGCGGCACGATCAATCCGGAGGGGGCCGTGTTGCATGAATTCAGCGGACGCGGCGGAGCCACGTGGAGAATTTACACGAACGGGATTGCCAAAGACGAGAAGGTGGCGCTGGCCTGGAACAGCTTCGCGACACCCATTGCTCCGGATCCAAGGACGTTTGGATATCGATGGAATTCCGAGTGGGTGAAGAAAGCCGACGCTGGCGACGGCGCGCTCGTGATGCTCCCGGAATATTTTCGACTCACGACCAACGCCAACAAGAAATCAGTCTGGGTTCCGGTGCGGGCGGAGGATGTCCCGGCTGAAACGGGATTGGCTCAGGTGCGCTTTGATCAGCGGCCCAAGCGGCATCCGGCAACTTATGTCACTCCCGACGATGCGACGAGCTGTTGGAAAAAGCCCGGACCCAAAGCCGGACCGTTCCAGGCGCAGTTGGGTGATGGAAGCGTCGTGACCTATTATTGGTATCGCTTCGCCGACCAGCCAGCGTTGCTCAACGCGGACCTCACGGATGAAGAGCGGGAAGCCATGCAGGCGCGGGTTGAGAAAATCCATCGCCATTGGAAGAAGAACCGAGACTACCTCGCGCCGCCTGCGTTTGGAAAGCTGGCGGAGATTGACCCGGCCTTGATTGTCGCACCACCGCCAGGGTTGGAGGTCGGTTATGTTCCCATTGCCACGAGGCAGGAAGCTAAAAACTAGCCCCAGTATGAAACGCAGCATCACATCCGTTCTCATCGCACTGGTCGCACTCGTCTCCGCGCAAGCGGCCACGAAGCCGGTGCGCGTCTTCATTCTTGCCGGACAATCCAACATGGAAGGGCACGGCTTCGTTTCCGCCGATCCGAAGCGCAACGGCGGGAAAGGTTCGCTGGAGTTTGTGGCGAAAGACCCGGACACGGCGCAACACTTCGCGCCGCTTGTCGATGCCACTGGGCAGTGGCGCACGCGCGACGATGTGTGGATCAGTTACCTCGACCGCCAAGGTCCGCTTACAGTCGGCTACGGCGCGCGCGCGGAGATGATCGGGCCTGAACTCGGCTTTGGCTGGGTGATGGGCGACGCGCTGGACGAGCCGGTGTTGCTCATCAAATGTGCTTGGGGCGGCAAGAGTCTCGCGGTGGATTTCCGTCCACCCAGTGCAGGCAAGCCGCCGTATTCGCTGGGCGAAAAGGGCGACGCCGCCATCGCGCAAGATCCTGCCATCATTGGGAAATATTATCGCGACACGCTGGCGCTCACGAAGGCCGCGCTGGCGAATATCAAGAATCTTGTGCCCGGAAGCGACGGCAGTTATGTGCTCGCGGGCTTTGCCTGGCACCAAGGTTGGAACGACCGTATCAACGACAAGTTCAACGCGGAATACGAAACCAACATGGCCTGCTTCATCCGTGATATTCGCAAAGACCTTGGCGCGCCGGCGCTGCCGTTTGTGATTGCCGAAACCGGCATGACCGGGCCGGAGGAGAAGAACCCGCATGCGCTGTCATTGATGAAAGTGCAGGCCGCTGTGGCGGAGAATCCAGAGTTCAAGGGCAATGTGGCGTTCGTCGGCACCAGGGCCTTCTGGCGCGCTGAAAATCAGTCACCGACCAGGCAGGGTTACCATTGGAACTCAAATGCCGAAACTTACTATCTCATCGGCGAAGCGATGGGCCGCGCGATGAAACAGTTGCTGGATGCGGAAAAAATTGCGCCGCCCACGGCCGCGTCGGACCGTGTTTCCGTCCGGCCTGAACTCGCCGTCACTACGATCGGTTTTGGCTCCTGCGCCAAGCAAGAACGGCCCGAGCCCATCTGGAATACTATTAATGCCGAGCACTGCGATGCGTTTGTCCTCCTCGGCGACAACATCTACGCCGACACTTCCGATGCGACCGTGTTCCGACAGAAATACGCCCTGCTGGCGGCTATGCCGGGCTTCGCCAGACCACGCCGCTGTTTGCCACTTGGGACGATCACGATTACGGCACGAACGACGGCGGTGCGGGCTTCGTCGGCGCGGCGACCGCGCAAAAAGAGTTTTGTGATTTCTTTCAAGTGCCCGCGAATTCACCGCTGCGCACCACGCCCGGGGTTTATGACTGCGTGACGCTTGGGCCGATCGGCAAGCGCGTCCAACTCATTCTCCTCGATACGCGAATGTTTCGCTCGCCGTTGAAAAAAGATTCCGCCAATCCCAAGGTTACCATTCCCAACACCGATCCTGACGCGACCGTGCTTGGCGAAGGGCAGTGGGCTTGGCTCGAGCGGCGCTTGCGCGAACCGGCGGAAATCCGCGTGGTGGTTTCCAGCATCCAGTTCATCGCGAATGAACACGGCTCGGAGAAGTGGGACAACTTCCCCAAGGAACGCGCGCGGTTCATCGAACTTCTCCGCCGCACGCAAGCCAAAGGCGTCGTAGTTATCAGCGGTGATCGCCATATGGCCGAGCTTTCCATGCTCACACCCCCAGACGGAGTTGCCTATCCGCTCTATGATCTCACCACGAGCGGTCTCAACCTGGAAGTCCCTCCCAAGCCAGCGGCGCAGGAGACCGGACCGACCAAGCCCAAGGAAGCCGCTCCCAAGAAACCGCAGATCAATCGTTATCGTCTCCACGAGCGTCCCTACACGAGTTCCAACTTTGGCCTCATGCGCATCCAATGGGACGACCCGAATCCTTCTCTTCGCCTGGAGGTCTGCGGATTGAAGGGCGAGGTTGTCATTTCCCGCGACATTCCTTTCGTCGAAATTCATCCAAAGTAAGGCTGAATTGCGCCACGCCCGGGAAACCAATTTATGAAGGGGATCAAATGTTTCAGTCTGATGCTGTGCCTCTTTTTGGCCAGCACGGGAGGGCTTTCCGCACAAGCAGTCCCGGCAATCCCGCCGGCGGATCCATTGAAGCCGGACTACGCTGCCTTGCCGCTCAGAGACTGGGAGAAGCGGTTTGAGTCGTTCAGTTTCATGGCTTATCAAAAGGACGGGCGTATGCTGCCTTATCGCCTCCACCAGCCTGCCGTTCGGAAAAAGGGTGAAACCTATCCGTTGGTTCTTTTTTTCCACGGCGCGGGCGAGCGGGGGAGCGATAACCGCGGCCAGTTTGAACGTTTCCGCTGCTTTAATTTCTGGGAGAAATACCCTTGTTTCGTGCTCGCCCCCCAATGCCCCAAACGCACTGCGGAGGGTGATCAGAAATGGGTCGAGACTTCCTTCGGCGCACCGTCACATACCATGAAGGCAGGCCCCGCTTGGCAGATGAAGCTGGCGATGGAACTGCTGGACCAGACGATCAAAAGCCATCCCATCGATCCCAGCCGCATCTACGTTACGGGCCTTTCGATGGGTGGGTTCGCCACCTGGGAAATCCTCCAGCGTGAACCTCAGAAGTTCGCCGCGGCCACACCCGTATGTGGCGGAGGCGATGTGGCTTTTGCTCCCAAACTGGCGAAATTGCCATTGTGGGTGTTTCACGGAGAGGTGGATGACGTGGTGATGCCGATTCGTTCCCGTGACCTGATTGCCGCCATCAGGGCGGCGGGCGGTTCTCCGATATACACTGAGTATCCAGGCGCGGGACACGATGTTTGGGTTAATACATACTCCAATCCGATGATATGGGACTGGTTATTCGCCCAGCGGAAAACGGATATGCCGGGTTCTCAATCGGTAACTTCACCCATCAAATCAACGCAGAGCCGTGCGCGCTGACTTGCGCGATGTGAAGTTTTCGGAAATTCGCTGATCTGTGCGGGCCGCAGGCAAGGACTGGTTTTGCTTTCCGTTTCGTTCGCCTCCATCCCCGCAAGTGGGGAATGGCGGAAGGAATAATTTTCATCATCCTGTTCGCATACTGACGCAAACCAATCCCACCAAAATGAAAGCGTTACGAATAATCATTGCCAGTCTGTTCGCTGTGCTGGCCGCGTGGCCGGCGACCGCTGCCACGCAGGCAACCAGCCAATCCGCCGTCGCCGAACCCGCGAAACCCAACATCCTTTTCATCTATTCCGACGACCACGCGCAGCACGCCATTTCGGCTTACGGCTCGAAGGTGAACCAAACGCCGAATATTGATCGCCTCGCCCGGGAAGGCGTGCGGTTCAAGAATTCCTTTGTCGCCAATTCCATCTGCACCCCAAGCCGGGCCACGTTGCTCACCGGGCAGTATTCGCACTTGAACGGAGTGCCGGTCTTTAATCGCTTGGACGGCGCGCGCGACAACGTCGCCAAACACCTGCAAGCCGGCGGCTACCACACCGGCATGATCGGCAAGTGGCACCTCGGCTCGGATCCCACGGGCTTTGATCGCTGGATTGTCCTTCCCGGCCAGGGCGAGTATTGGAATCCCACTTTCCTGGTTGCCGGTCACAAGCTCACCATCGAAGGCCACTGCACCGACATTACCACCGAACTCGGAATCGAATTTCTGAGGACGCGTCCGCTAGACAAGCCTTTCTTTCTCATGCTGCATCAAAAAGCGCCGCACCGACCCTGGGAGCCCACGGAACGTCACCGCGCCATGTTCCAAGCTAAAGTCATCCCTGAACCCGACACGCTTTGGGATGATTACCACACGCGCCCCGCCGCACTGCCCGCGAATCAGCAGACCGTCGCCAAAGACCTCACCCGTCGCGATCTCAAGCTCGCGCCGCCCGCCGGCCTCAAAGGCCCCGCGCTCAATCAATGGCTCGCAGGCAAGCCCATGGAACTCACCGTGGACGGCAGGACCCTCACCGGCAAGGAACTCGTGAAGTGGAAATACCAGCGCTACATGCGCGATTACCTTGCTTGCGTGCAGGGCGTGGATGATAGCGTGGGAAAAGTGCTCGACTACCTTGACCAGACTGGTTTGGCGACCAATACCATTGTCATCTATTCCGCCGACAACGGCTGGTATCTTGGCGACCTTGGCCTTTACGACAAACGTTTCATGTATGAGCCCGGCCTGAATGTCCCGCTTCTGGTTCGCGGCCCGGGTATCAAGGCGGGCATTGTCCCCACGCAGTTTGTGGCGAACATTGATCTCGCGCCCACCTTCCTCGACCTTGCGGGACTACCCATCCCGGCTTCGATGCAAGGGCGTTCGCTCGCCCCGTTGCTGCGCGGTGAAGCCCCGGCCGACTGGCGCACGAGTTTTTATTACCGCTACTATCACGACCCTGGACATCACAATACCGCTGCGCATTACGGCGTCCGCACGGCCACGCACAAGCTGATTTACTACTGGAAAAAGGACGCCTACGAGCTGTTCGATCTCACCCAGGATCCCACCGAGCAGCACAACCTGCTCTTCTCCGAGGCTGAGGCCCGGCAGCCCGCTGTGGCGGCAAAGTTCGCCGAACTGAAAGCCGAGATGGCCCGCCTGCAAAAAGAATTCAAGGACGACGGCCAATACGCCGACGCCGCCACCTGGCCCAAGTCCAGCGCCGATGGTCCCTTCGACGCCTACAAACCGACGGGCAACAAAACCATCGCTGAAGCCATCGCTGCTGCCGCCGTCAAATGAAAAACAACCAGGCCACCAGTATCAACGCGGTGCGAAACGGCGCCCGACTCTGCTTCTGTCTCCTTTTGATAAGCTTCGCCTGGGTTTCCCTCGCGGCGGAAAAACCCAACATCGTCATCCTCCTCGCTGCTGACATGGGCTATGGTGATCCGCATTGTTTCAACCCGCACTCGAAGATCGCCACGCCGAACATTGACCGGCTGGCGCGGGAAGGATTGCGGTTCACCGACGCCCATGCACCGGGGCCGCTCTGTCATCCCTCGCGCTACGGCCTTGTCACCGGACGCTATCCGTTCCGCACGGACATCACCAAATGGCCCGCGCAACCGCTCATTCACAGGGGCCAAATCACCATCGCCTCCTTGCTGAAAGCACAAGGTTATCAGACGGCGATGGTTGGCAAATGGCATCTCGGCTTTCAGGAAAATGGTTATGACCAACCGCTCACGGGCGGTCCCGTGGATCATGGGTTTGATACATTTTTTGGAACCCGCGCTTCCACGGATATCGCACCTTACTTCTGGATTCGCGGGAATCGGGCGGTCATGGCGCCCACCGGTCATATCGCGGAGCGACACACTGAAGGTTGGACGCCCCATCAGGGCGAGTTTTTGCGCGAAGGTGGCATTGCTCCCGACTACGCGCATACCAACGTGCTGCCGCGACTGACGGATGAAGCCGTCACATTGGTTCGGTTGCACAAGGGAAAGAGCCAGCCACTGTTGCTCTATCTCGCCTTCACCGCGCCGCACACACCGTGGCTGCCGACGTCGGAATTTGCCGGGGCAAGTGGCGCGGGAATGTATGGCGACTTTGTGCAGATGGTGGACGCCGAAGTGGGACGCGTGCTGAAGGCGCTGGACGAGGCCGGCATGACGGATGACACGCTGCTGATCTTCACCTCGGACAACGGACCGGTGTGGTATCCGGCCGATGTCGCGCGCTTCGGGCACGATGCCGCAGGTGGCTTACGTGGCATGAAGTCAGATGCGTGGGAAGCTGGGCATCGCATGCCGTTCATCGTGCGCTGGCCGGGCAAGGTGAAAGCCGGGAGCCAAAGCAAACAAACCATCTGCTTCACCGATCTGCTCGCCACGTTTGCCGACGTTTGCGGCGCAAAGCTTGCCGACGGCGCCGGGCCGGACAGTTTTAGTTTTCTGCCGGTGTTGCTGGGCCGGCAGCCGGAAGACAAACCCATTCGCGGTCCGATCGTGATGCAGGCAGGCAGCACGGGTGCCATGATGATTCGTTCGGGCGACTGGAAGCTCATTGACCAGCTCGGCTCCGGCGGCTTCACCAAACCGAGCAAGATTAAGCCGGGGCCGGGCGATCCCGCCGGCCAGCTTTACAATCTGCGCGACGATCCTGCCGAAGCGCACAATCGCTATCTCGAACAGCCGGAGACGGTCGCCCGGCTCAAAGCCGAGATGAAAAAAATCGTGGAATCTCCCGTTACTCGCCAATGAATACAAACATGAAACTGACCGCGAAATCTTACACGTCACTTTTGCTTGCCCTGTTTTTTCTGTCCGGCAACTGTCTCTGGGCTGGAAAAATAATCAACCCTTGGAGGGCGACCACGGCGATTGTCAAAGCTGGCGGAAGTTTTGAAGTTTGGTTTGATGCGGACCACGGGCAGAGGGTCAACACGGTCACCTTGCAGGGGCCATACAACACCGTGACTGACACCAAGACGATTGCCACCCGCAGTTGGGTGTATGACCAAACCTCGTCGAATACTTACAACACCAAAATTTCCATCGCGGTGCCAACCGGAGTTCCAGCCGACCGCTACGACTTGATACTGCATACCTCCAGCGGCGATGTGAAATCTCCGCGGTCGGTAAAGGTGGTTAAAGATTTCAAGACGGATTATTACATTTTGCACATTTCAGATACGCATGCTTTTCAGCATGGTTATGACAGCACTTTGGAAAAGATTTCCACGATCGTGGACATCGCCAACATCATTGGCCCGGAGATGGTGTTTGAAACCGGCGACAATCTGTATCGCCCATCGGACGTCAGAATGGGCCAGTATTTTGAAGGCGATCGCTTGAAAGGCACCAAGGGGTTGAATGATTTCAATGCGCCGGTTTTTATCGCTGCCGGCAATCATGATTATGAAATGGACAAGGACGCCAAGAATGGCGATTACCGGGCAAAGGCGATCTGGTATAATCACTGGTGGGGCTTGCAGGCTTTTAATTTCACCTACGGAGACGGACGTTTCATGGTCATCAACGACGCCTGGGACGGATACGATCCGTCCTGGCAAATCGCGGAGGCGCTGTCCTGGTTGAATGGAGTTGGCCGGGGCAATTTCCGGCTGGGAGCAGCTCACATTAAGAACCAAGAACTGGAGCCGTTTCATAAAGGTGCCGGATTTAACATGATTTTGGTCGGACACAACCATCACATTGCCTCGGAAAATCCGGCGCTGTTGGGCCAAGACCCCATTCAATACGTCGCGAATTCTGTCCGGGATCATTTTGAATTCAATTTATTCCGAGTTGATGGCGCGACCGGAAGCTGTGTTCCGGTAAATGGGGCCACCGCCCGCGTTGAGGCCCTGCGGAATCCTGCCGACATCAAGAGCCCCGAATTGTATCAACCGAACCTGACTCTGCGCTACCTGCATCCTAATAGCGGGAGTTTCTCAGCCAATACAGCGACGGTTGAAAACAATTACGATTTTGAGATTTCCCCGGCGCGAATTCGCTTCGTCATGCCCAAGGGTTCGGTCTATGTGGTTTCTGAGGGAATGATTGAACAAGCATTCGACGGGACTTCATTCCATATTGTGGACGTTAATGTCAACGTGCACCCGCAGAGTAAAGTATCCGTATTGCTATCAGCCCAGCAACAGAGGTAAAGCCGATCACGCGGAGGAATGGGCACCGGACTGGGACAACCCGTAAACGGCATGTTCGAAGTGGATTGTCTTGCGACTGGGGCCAAACCATGGGTTATATAAGGTCCTGACGCCCTTGGAAAACAAGGGTCGCTTCTAATGAGCTTTCTGAAACATGAGAGTGGTTGCGGTTTTCTGAGGGCAATGTTGAGTCTTGGAGCAGTTGCCGCTGCGTCGCTCCTGGCTGTGCCAGCGGCCATGGCCCAGAGCCACCGGGATTCCCCGCCAGATTATTCCTCCAATTCCAAGGACCAAAACCCAGAGTTGACGTTGCGTTCGGTCAAAGTCAACGACCGGGAATTGCAGGGCGTTTCCATGGCGGGGGTGGACCTGCCGGCGCACCCTGGAGTTACCAGCATCTCCTTTGGCCCCAACCGGGGCGTTTCGAATGGGCCGATCCGGTTTCGCTGCCAGCTCGACGGTTACGAGTCGGTCTGGCATGAACGTTCGGTGGTAATGCGGCTGTTGATCCGGTTCATTGATGCCAACGAGCGGGACATCGCCGAGCAGATTTTTACCGTAAGCGGGGAAAGCCCGGGGTGGACAGGCAATTTCAACGATTCTCCCTGGGTTCATCGGAAAGAACTCATCACGGTCCCTCCGAATGCCGTGCGATTCTGGGTGGTGATTTCCTCGGCAGGACCGCCTGAAGCGGTGGGGGTTTTTGCCGTGCGGAACCTGAGGGTGTGGCCGTCTCGGAGCGAGACTAACGGGATTTTGATGATTCCCCCGGTGGAGCGCGAGGCCAGCAAAGCGGCGATTGAAGCAACTGAAGTATCGCCCGTGGGGTGGGGGCGGGCGGGTATCCGGCCGGACGATGCCCGTCTCGTGCGCTGCGGCCCGGGTTCGGAGGTGGCGCTGGCCATTTTCGATGATCATCCGCTGGGTCATGCGGACTGGGGTACGGCGAAGGCACGAGGGCCCAAACTCACGCCGGGAGAAACGCTGACGTTAAAATGGGAGGAGGTCTACAGCATTGGTCCGGCGGATTATGGCGTGGCGCTTTACACCAATCTTCCGGCAGGACTCTACCGATTTCGGATGGAAGCTTTGGACCTCATGGGGATTCCGAGCGGGCGCAATATTTCCTTCCCGGTGACGGTGCCGGTCGCGTTTTGGAGAACGGTTTGGTTTTGGGTGACTGCCGGGGTGGCATTGGTTGGGCTGGCGGTTGGCAGGTTGCGGCTGGTCGAGGCGCAGAAGATGAAGCGTCAGGTCCAGAATCTCGAGCGGCAGCGGGTGCTGGAGCAGGAACGTTTTCGAATTGCGCAGGACATCCACGATGATTTGGGCGCGCGGGTGGCGCAGATTTCCCTGTTGAGTTCTGCGGCGGAGGAGAAGGAATCGTTGTCCGTCGCCGAGGCGAGGGTGGAACTGGGCATGGTTTCACGGATGAGCCAGGAACTGGTGGCGGCGTTGTATGAAACGGTTTGGGCGGTCAGCCCTGAAAACGACCATCTGGATTCGCTGATCAGTTATGTCTGCCAAGTAGCGGATCAGATGTGTGCCGCGGCCCATTTGAAATGCCGCTTTGAGATGCCGGACATGGCGCCGGCCACTTTTCTGCCCAGCAATATCCGGCACAACCTGATCATGACCATCAAGGAAGCCATTCACAATGTGATCAAGCATGCGCATGCCTCGGAGATTCAGATCCGCATTCAGCTCGCGAGTGGAGTGTTGCGCGTTCAAGTGAGCGACAACGGCTGCGGCTTCGATGTCGGGTCCATCGTTCGCGGCAACGGTCTGGACAATATGGAGCGCCGGTTGCGTTCGATGGGCGGACGCTGTTCAGTGGAGAGCCAGCCCGGGGCGGAAACTCGGGTGAAAATCGAGCTGCCCTTGCCGGGTTTAACTTCAATTCCTCCCCAACCCAACTAACTATGTCGCTACAGAAAAATAATCCCAAGCTCCGTCGCGTGGCCGTGGTTGAGGACGACAGCGGGTTGCGAAACCAATTGGAGCGCATCCTTGATTCCGCCCCCGGAGTTTGCTGTGTGGGCACCTTCAGTTCTGCGGAGAAAGCGTTGGAGGGAATGGCCGCCGCCCAGCCCGATGTCATCTTGATGGATATCAATCTGCCCGGAATGTCAGGCATCGAGTGTGTCGCGCGACTCCGGAAAGAACTGTCGGTGGCCCATGTCATCATGCTGACCATCTATGAGGACAGTGAGCGCATTTTTCAGGCGCTCCAGGCGGGTGCGGATGGTTATCTGGTCAAGGCCAGCCCGACCAAGACGTTGCTCCAGGCAATTGAGGACGTTTATATGGGTGGCTCTCCCATGTCCAGCCACATTGCCCGCAAGGTGGTCCGGCAATTTCGGCAGCCTGATTTTTCGCACGACGAAACCAAGAGTCTGTCGCCGCGGGAACGGGAGACGCTGGAGTTGCTCGCCGCCGGCTATGTGTACAAAGAAATTGCCGACAAGATGGGCATTGGCAGCGAGACCGTGCGCACGTACATCAAAGGGGTTTGCAAGAAACTACATGTGCGCAACCGGATTGAAGCGGTCGCCCGTTATTCTGCCTTGAAATAGGTGAGGCTCGAGTAACCAGCGTGCTCCAGGAGCGCGATTTTTCTTCGTTCCCCGGGCCGCGGGGTTCGTGGTGATGTTCCATTCCCCGGCGTTTGCTTTTGGTCTTATTGACGTTCGGGAACAGGCTCCCCGTATTCGGGGAATAGGCGAGGTTTCCACGTTTTGCTTTGATATCGGTGGGTCCGATAAATTCAATTTCGCCCCGGAGTTGGGTGAATTGGAAAGGATGTGGTGGCAACCGCCTCTTGGACAAGGTTCGCGGTGCGAGCTTTGGTCCCAGGGCATAACAACTGAACCAAAATGAAAAGACCAACCTCAAAAAAGATCCTCGTGTGTGCCCTGCTGGGCTGCATGGTCGCTGGCCAGGCGATGGCGGCTACTATTCGCTACAAGTCAAGTGGTGACTATTTTGATACCACCAACGACACGGCTAACGCCAGAGGTTGGCAGAACACCACTGTCCCCGGCTGGGAAGATGTTGCCCGATTGAACTGGGGCGGCACCATTGGCAATGTCGTCACTTTGAACAGCGAGGCTCCCGAGGTGCTTCAATTCCAATTTGGCGTGGGTGAGTCCGGCCATTTGGTCATCAACAGCGGTGGCAAATTCACCTCCACCGGCGCCATCAGCGGCAGCACGGTGGGCAACAACGGCGGCAGCACCATTTTCGGACGAATCACCGTGAACGCGGGGGGGGAGTTGCACGCGATGACCGCCGCGATGCAGGTCGGCGTTGGTGCCACGGGAATGATCACCAACAACGGCGGCACGGTGAACGTTGACAGCCATCTTTGGGTTGGCAGCGGAAACAGCAACAGCAATCCCGGAATCAACGGCACCATCGTCATAAAAAATGGCGGCGTGTTCAACGTGGGAGGCATGATCGGTTTGGGCACAGTCAATTCAACCGGTCCATCCGGCAACAAGGGTTTCGTGTATGTCCAAACCAATGGTGTTCTGAATCTGCACAACATTCAGGCGGCGGCCTCCACTAATCTGGACGGATCGGTTAACACGAATTATTTGGGATCCATTCAGCCCGGCTCGGTCCTGAATATCGCTGATAACGGCCTGGTCACCCTTCCTGGGAATTTCATCAATGTAATTAGCAACTATGTTACTGCCGGCAGAATCACCAGTTATGGGGGATTGGGAGCCGTGGAGATAAAAACGGTGGTAGATGCATTTGACGTAACCAATACATGGATCACCGCGGTGGCACCTTTTTTGCCGACGGAAACCGTTTGGAATCCGGCAGGCAATCCATCCGGTACTGGCAAGTGGAATGAGGCTACCAACTGGACCAGCTCCGTGGTTCCGGCGGACGTGACCAAGGTGATCTTCAATGTGGAAGGAGCGAGTCCTTGCACTGTGACCAATGCGGCGGTGGCGAAGTACGTGACCATGGGCGATTCCGGTCCCGGCGGCATCCTGATCATTACCA
>JBQCEJ010000014.1:0-7902 GCA_051960355.1 Verrucomicrobiota bacterium
CTTACGAGTATGATCCGTTTGGCCGGACGATCCGCATGACGGGAGTCTTTGCCCAAAGCAACCCGTTCCGCTTCTCAACCAAACGCGCCAACGACACGACCGATCTCGTGCTGTATGAATACCGCGCTTACAACCCAAGCACGGGGAGGTGGCTCAGCCGCGATTCAATCGGGGAGGACGGGGGTGAAAATCTTTACGGAGCATTCTACAACGACCCGATAAATGAAGTTGATGTTTTAGGATTATCCACGTGTAAGGAGAGTGATTACCGATGGATCGTGCATCCCCCCATGAAGGATCGCGATTTACAATCTGCTCAAACAATCACCGTTAACACTACGATTAAGATCGGGAGTGAGTCTCAGACGATTCCTAGGCCGCTGTCGTTCTCTGGACTTTGGGGGCTGACCGTGACGGAACCAGCGTTGATCGGAGGCGATTGCTGCTGCAGCCAAGGGGGATACAAACCGTCGTTTGACCTGATAGTGCATAGCCAAATCTATCTACTTGATAAACGATCTTCGGCCTGGGGGCGTGACCGCATTAAATCAGGCGATCCGAGTGTTGACGATTACTGGTATCACTCAGCCGAGTGGTATCGAAGACACCTCGTGATGCAGCACGAACAGAAGCATCAAGCACACGGAAAAAAGAATTATGATGCTTGGAAAGCAGCTCTACAAGCAGCTGGGGGGAAGACATACGGGTCGTATTCCAGTTGTCTTCAGGCTGTCAGCCAAGAAGTTCTAAACGGCTGGCGAACCTTCATTGCAAATGAAAGCAGAGACTCTGATGCGTTGCATAGTGGAGGGCGATCACAATGAAATGTTCGATCTGGAGTGGTGTGGTAGTGGGGCTCGTTCTCATGCTGTCTGGGTGCTCAATCGCAAAGACATCCGATTCGGGATCGCCCGTTGCAGGTCAAAGCGAAACCGTTCAAATTGATTCTCTGATGGCGGCGCTTTCGAGTAAGAAGGCTGGTGAGATCGAAGCGGTGGCCAGCAATGTGCCTCTGCCTGACAAGCTTCCGTTTCCGGAAAATCCAGAATTACGCAAAATCTATTCGGACTGGTTTCGAAACGGGTATGCTTACGCTATTTTGTCCGGAGCAGAAAACCTGCGTGATCAAGTTGCCAGAAGCTCTGACAGGGAACGTGCAAAAGCGGCTGGGTGGTTTGATGGTAACTCGGCCGGAAGCCTTGCCAGAAGATCGAAGGAAATGGAAACGACGATCAAGGCGCTCACAACAGATCAGTTGAAGACTGGACAATGAAATCAGCCCCTCCCGTCGCCAAGACTTGTCGGCTTTCGCTTCCCTTTGAAAGACTACGCCGTGAAGGGTCGGTCCCGGCAAACGGGGAAAAGAATTGACGTGAGGAACGACGCCAACCAGCGCACCCGCCGGGCCGACGTGGACGGCTCGTATTGGGTTTACAATAACGACACGCTCGGGCAGGTGACCGCCGGCAAGAAATATTGGGCCGATGGCACGCCGGTGGCCGGCCAGCAGTTTGAATACACGTTCGACGACATTGGCAATCGGAAGAGCACCAAGTCGGGCGGGGACGAGAATGGTGCGAACCTGCGCTCTGCCACTTACACCGCCAACAACCTGAATCAATACACCAGCCGCGGCGTGCCTGGCTACGTGGACATCCTTGGGCTGGCGCTGGCGACCAACACCGTGACGGTGAATGGCACAACGGCCTACCGCAGAGGCGAATACTTCCGCAGCGAACGATCGGTGAGCAATAATTTAACTGCCGTATGGACGAACCTCATCGTTGCCGCAGCGGGTGAAACCAGCGTGACCGGCAATGTGTTTGTGGCCAAATCACCGGAAGCGTTCGGCTACGATCTGGATGGGAACCTGACCAACGACGGTCGCTGGGTGTTCACCTGGGATGCGGAGAACCGGTTGACGCAAATCGAAAGCCTGACGAACGGGCCGACGGCGTCGAAGCGGCGGGTGACCTGGCAATACGACGGCAAAGGGCGGCGGCAGCGGCAGACGACGTATAACCTGAGTTCCGGGAGCGCGGTGGTAACGGAGGATTTGAAGTTTGTGAATGACGGCTGGCGTTGTCTGGCGGAATTGAATGGAACGAACAACGCACTGGTGCGGCGCTACACCTGGGGCTTGGATTTAAGTGGAAGTATGGACGGCGCTGGTGGCGTGGGCGGATTGCTGTGGATGAAAGCCGATTCAGATCCGCAGTTCTGTGCGTATGATGGCAACGGGAATGTGGCCGGGCTGGTGCGCGGCAGCACGGGTGACCAGACGGCGGCTTACGAATATGATCCCTTTGGCCGGACGATTCGCATGACCGGAAGCTTGGCCCAAAGCAACCCGTTCCGGTTCTCAACCAAGCGCGCCAACGACACGACCGATCTCGTGCTGTATGAATACCGAGTTTATAATCCGAGCACGGGAAGGTGGCTCAGCAGGGATCCATTAGGGGAAAGAGGAGGGATAAACATGCTTGGTTTTGTTTTAAACAATCCAGTAAGCTTTGCCGATAGCTCGGGGCTTTCACTGATAGGCGGAGGGTATGGTCAGCTTCCTTTGCCTAAATTTCCTCCTGAGCCCCGACCTGTTGTTGTTGTCACGGTCCCTAAGATTCCCGAGGTCCCAGATCACAACGATAACGGAGCGGAAAACTCTGTAAACAATGGAGCTAATTCCCACGCGAAAGAGGAGGGTTATACCGTGTTGACGGTCGAGGATATTTCTGATGCAAATAAGCAGATAAAGGCTTTGCCAAACTGTTGCGTAAAGGAACTGAATATCGCAGGGCACGGCGCTGGAAACGGTCAATGGGTTGGAAGTAGCCAGACAGCTAGTTCTCACAACAAATGGGTTGGCGTTTCACCAAATGCCAGCGGTGGCTATGACGAAGTGGGCTTTCAACTCTTCGATGGTATAAAGTTTTGTAAGCCTTGCACAATTTGGCTGCGTGGCTGCATGACAACAAAGGGACCTGCCGGGGAAGCTATGCTAAAAGCAATCGCGAAGAAGACGGGGTGTACCGTCAAAGGTTTCAGTGTCAATTCCACAGTGGGCAGTGACGGTTTATCTTGCCCGAACTTGGGATGGTGGTATGACCGAGCCGCAACTGATTCAGCCAGTCCATGAATAATCTCAAAAAGAGAAACGTTTTGATAATGGCTCTTATTTCCACGATAACATTTTTGGTGTTGGCGTTCGGATGGCCAATTATCGAAAAATGGCGACTCCAAAGGAGATTTCCATGGGGGACATCTCTCGCCGATGTTCAAAAACAGCTTCGATCTCCACACGAAATTTCGTCTGGAGGCATAGTATTCCCCGACCGAGAGCCGTCCGAAAATGAAAGACGGCTCTATACCTTCTTTGAGTTAGATGTTCCGGAGGAAAACGTTCGCTTGGAGTTCGATTACTATACGAACTTAAACGGTATTTTGATAAAGAAACATCCACTTGTGGCAACCTGGAAACGATGGAAAGAAGATTGAGCTCCATTTATTTGCTATTGACGCCACCCTCACCATAAAGCTTTGGCATTCCGGTAGCCATCCTGCCAATGCTGGAGATGGGCTCCGCTGTGAAGGAGTCGTCCCGGCAAACGGGGAAAAGAATTGACGTGAAGAACGACGCCAACCAGCGCACCCGTCGGGCCGACGTGGACGGTTCGTATTGGGTTTACAATTACGACACTCTCGGCCAGGTGACGAGCGGCAAGAAATATTGGGCCGATGGTACGCCGGTGGCCGGCCAGCAGTTTGAATACACGTTCGACGACATTGGCAATCGCCAGAGCACCAAGTCGGGCGTGTTCCGGGAGGAGATCACTTGGAATGGGGGTGGCTGCCGCCGCGAGACGGAGAGTCAGGAAGTCATGGTGTATTTGGAAATGCCATGGTCATAACTTGGATGATTTGGGGCGATCCGAGTGCCTGTAAGTATGGTCAGAATGAGCTCGGCAAATGGGAGTTCAGTAAGGATGACGGCACAGGTTACCATCATTCCGGCCCTGGCAACTACGATGTCAATTCCGAACGACAAGGTGCCGCCTTAGTGGTGAACAGGTTTCCATTTGATGACAGCTCCTACAGTTATATGGATAAATTTGGTCCAAATTTCATGCCGTCCGAAAGCGGTCCATGGTCGGGCCGAGGAACAATGACTTTGGAGTTCACGTGCAAAGGTACCGATGGAGCCAAAGTATCGAGCACTATCGTGATTGAGGCCCCGAAGAACTTTACGGTGCCGTGAGGACAATGCAAAATCACATGCGAAGAACGAACTGTCAGGAAGCGTTTCCGCGTTTTTGTTTTCTTCAGCGGAACATTGCCTTGCTGGTCATAATTCTCTGTTTATGTGCGAAGACGGAGATGTATGGTGATGAAACCAGCAGGGGGCCCTTAGCAAGTATCGGTAACGGGATACGTGTTCGAGCGGAAACTGCGGATGCACTCTTTGGGACGGTTGCGAAGTGGGAGCTATCAACTGTGAGTAACCGTGTTCTCGTGACGGTGTGGGTTGAAGAGAGTCAAACGTTGTTGAGATCTCGGATCAAGATGCAGCGAATCGTCGAATCGTCTACCACGCTACAATTCGGATGCCATGACGATAGTTCAACCGATGACGTGGTGGTGGGAATGCGTTTGGCCACAGACAAGAAGAGCATAACAAAGGTGGTGAAGTCTGAGAAAGGGAAGGTTCGTAGGTTGGTTCTTGAATTTGATACCGCGCTGGACACCGAAATTCCATATAATCAGGTGGTGTCTTTGGCGGCCTTGCGTTTCCCGAATTCGTCAACAAGAGACGTGTACTTGGTCAAAATCCGAATCGAGCCCATGGTTTCCAGAGGTTCGAACATGAAGGAGTCGGTTCCTTGACATTTGTAATGAGTGGACGGCTTCTGCGGGTGGTTCTAAAGTGTGAACATGTTTCCTGAAAGAATGTTTCATCAGATTTTGGGGTTGGGAGAATCCTGGCGTGTGAGCGGCGTGGACTATGTAAAGGGGTCACCCATTAGGGCAGGAGGTCAACAGATAAAAAATTGTCCGCCCCGATTTTTGTTTCTTGTTCGGGTTGCTGCCAATCACCGCTTTGAAGTGACTGATCCGATCCTGTATTTTCGTCTGCTCGATTTCGAATCACCTCGATTGAGGGATTCGTTCAGTCACCCATCTGGTTCTAGCGCCGTTTTTCCGCAAGCCTTTTTATTAAAAGCTTCCCCTTCCGGCCCCCAATCCCGCTTGAGCGGGATCCAGAAAACGTTCACTGCCGGGCCGTGTTCATTCAGTTTCTAAGAGTTGTGGTTCGCAAGGCCGAAAATGACTTTGCGTCCAACCCGTTTTTGACTCACGGCATGGTCGAATCACCTTCAAAGCTGCTGCTGTCGTTCAACGGAGACCTTTTACAAGTGGCGCTCGGAGTATGGCGGGATGGATGTGAACGAAGCGCGACGGTTGCGTTCGTTGGAGGAGGAGAACAACCGGGCGGGCGGCCACGAGCCGCGCAGCCGCGTGCCTGGTTCTTATTAAAATCCCGCTTCGCACACCTGAAGCATCAATCCCTGAAACGTAGAAATGAAGTGACGGCTATAGCAACAAACTAATATAATTTTAAAAATGTGAGCGACTATATTCTAACTTCGGTAAGAATAATCATGGTATTAGGATTTCTGCCTTTGTCGGGGTTTGCCATTGATTCGTTGCTGGTTTCGCAGCCACCGACAGGCATGGATGCTCGTGCGGAATATCCACGAGCCACGATGAAACGAGGGGAATGGCTTTCCCTCAACGGCAGTTGGGAATGTGGAGTCGCATTCTGGACGCGAACCAATGGCAATTTCACGGGGAAGATCAATGTTCCCTTTCCAAACGGTGCGGTTGCTTCGGGCAGACCACCGCGTGTTTTTACTGAACTGCAAAGGCTCTGGTATCGGCGCCAGTTTACCGTTCCGAACGAATGGTTGGGACGGCGCATTCTGCTTCATTTTGAGGCTGTTGATTGGGAGGCCAAGGTTTGGGTAAACGGTCATGAAATGGGAACGCACCAAGGTGGTTTTGATCGATTCAGTTTCGACGTAACGGATGCGCTGAAGTCGAACGGAGAGCAGGAATTGGTTGTTTCAGTATGGGATCCAACCGAAGCTGGTTATCAGCCGCGCGGCAAACAGATGCAGCATGTGCAGGATCCTTTTTTTCATGGCGTCTCTGGCATTTGGCAAACGGTCTGGCTTGAGCCAGTTCCCGAGCGTTCTATCGAATCATTGAGCTTGGTCCCCGATATCGATTCGGGGCAGCTGAAAATCAGGATCGTACAACGTGAGAATGGCAAAGGTGCTTCTGAGATTCCTATGAACTCTGTGGGCATCAGAGGCAGTGCCGAGCAATCATTAGGGGCTTCCAAGCATGGAAGCCAAAACGTGCCGTCGGCCACCGATGCATTTCAAACGACTTCCAACCGGATTATTGTTGAGGCAGTCGCTTATGACGGCGAACAAGAAGTTGCCCGCACACAAGGCATCCCAGGACAAGAATTTTCTCTTGGGATTCCGAATGCAAAGCTCTGGTCGCCGGATTTCGCGTTTTTATATGGGTTGAAAGTGTTCCTGTATCGTGATGGGACGAAAGAGGATGAAGTCTCGAGCTACTTCGGAATGCGCAAGATTTCAGTTGGAAAGGATGCGAAAGGCATTCCCAAGCTTTTGTTAAACAATAAACAATTATTTCAATTTGGACCACTGGATCAAGGGTACTGGCCGGAGGGAGTCTACGCTGCGCCCTCGGATGAGGCGTTGCGGCATGACATTGTAGTCATGAAGGAACTTGGATTCAACATGTGCCGTAAGCACGTGAAAGTGGAGCCAGAGCGCTGGTATTACTGGTGCGATAGGCTTGGGCTGGTCGTATGGCAGGATATGCCCAATGGGGACAAAGATGCCTCGTCGAAGGGAAAAGAAATTCAACGGACGCTGGAATCTTCCCGACAATTCGAACGAGAATTGAAGCAGATGATCGTGCAACGAGGAAATCATCCCTGTATTGTGATGTGGGTTCCATTTAACCAGGGCTGGGGTCAATATGATACTGCGCGTATTACTGGTTTGGTTAAGCAATGGGACCCCTCACGTTTGGTCATTAGCGCGAGCGGGTGGCATGACATGGGATGCGGAGATGTGCGATCGCTCCACGTCTATTCTGCAAAATTCAAGACTGTTCAGGATGGCAAGCGTCCTTGTGTCATCGGAGAATGCGGGGCGTTGGGTTTGGTGGTTCCCGATCATCTTTGGGGGCGAGTGGGCCGTTGGAATGTAAATTATTGCAGAAACACCGACGACCTGTTGAAGAATTATCAGATATTGCTTTCAAAGCTAAGCGCTTTGAAGGAGGAAGAAGGATTGTCGGCGGCTGTCATCACGCAGCTTACAGATGTCGAGACCGAACTGGATGGTTTCATGACTTATGACCGAAAAATCATCAAAATGCCGGTGAAAAACCTGCGAACTCTGAACGAAGGGCTGATCAATGGAAGTTTCGGGAGGTGAGTGTCCCGTCTGGACAGAAACGTCTTCATTTGGCTTTATTTGAACCCTATGTTTTCGCGAACCTTGTGCGGACTTTTTGGCGTTTTGCTGCTTGGGGTTTTGCTGTTTTCCGTTTCGCTTCAAACGGTTGAGCCCTCAGCTATGAATTTTGAGCGCTTCGGACGTGATGAGGTGAGCAGTCGCGATAACTTCGGTTTGGAAAAACGGAGTTTCGAAGATGCGCATGAATCCGACGGTCCGGAAGGGGCGCAAGAAATCCCAACGAAAAGGATGCCGATAATGGGCATTGGATTTGCAGTGTTTACGCTGTTTGGAAGCGGCCTTTTGGTTTGGCGTGCAGGTAAGACGAATCTCGATAAAT
>JBQCEJ010000015.1:0-9174 GCA_051960355.1 Verrucomicrobiota bacterium
CTTGACGATCATTCAACATTTGTTGAAGGAGGAAGGCTTGTTCGTCGGCTTGTCTTCCGGCGTGAACATTGCGGGCGCGGTGCGGTTGGCACGCGAACGTGGCCCGGGCCAGGTGATCGTGACGATCCTTTGCGACTCCGGCGTTCGCTACATGTCCAAGCTGTTCAATTACGAATGGCTGAAGACCCACAATCTACAGCCGGACTTACCGCTGGAATCCGTTCTCGAAGCAATCGGATGAGCGGGGGACACGCGCTTAAATTACGAAAGGAATGAAAATGGGGCAGACTGGCAGGTCTGCCCCTTTAACAATTGGTGGTCCGCCTCATCGGTCGGCGGCTACGAGGGACAGGTTACAGTCCCAACTTCTTGAACCGGTTGTTCACTTCCTTGAAATGGAAGTCTAGGGAACAGAGTTTTTCCAGTTCGCCTTTTTTGAAATGCCGGGCGACCTCAGGTTCGGCTTTGAGCACTTCCACAAAATCCGCATCGTCGCGGCCTGCGTGTTTGACTTCCCAGGTTTTCATCGCGGCATCTTGAACCAGTTTGTACGCGGCTTCGCGGGTCAGGCCTTTGCGAATGAGCGCGAGCAAAACAGTCTGGCTGTTCCACATGCCAAGCGAGAGGCCGAGGTTGCGCTTCATGTTCTCGGGATAAACGGCGAGGCCATCCATCATGCGTGTGAGCAGGCCAAACATGTAATCCAGCAGCGTGCAGGAATCGGGAAAAATAATCCGCTCAACCGAGCTGTGGCTGATGTCGCGCTCGTGCCAGAGGGCCACGTTTTCCAACGCCGCCACGGCGTTGCCGCGCAGCACTCGGGCCAGACCGGTGAGCCGTTCCCAGGTGATCGGGTTGCGCTTGTGCGGCATGGCGCTGGAACCTTTCTGGCCTTTGGTGAAGGGCTCTTCAGCTTCGAGCACTTCGGTGCGCTGCAAGTGTCGGAACTCGACGGCCCAACGTTCAATGCTCGCACCGACAAGGGCGAGCGTGGTTTGGAATTCAGCGTGGATGTCGCGCTGGACGACTTGGGTCGCGATCGGCGCTGGCCGCAGCCCCAGTTTTTTGCAGACGTAAGCTTCAACGCGCGGACTCAGATGAGCGCTGGTGCCAACGGCGCCGGAAACTTTTCCCACGCTGACGGAGTAATGTGCGGATTCCAAGCGACGCAAGGCACGGCCGAATTCATCGTGCATCAAGGCCAGTTTCAGGCCAAAGGTGGTGGGCTCGGCGTGAATACCGTGGCTGCGGCCGATGCACGGAGTAAACTTGTGTTCCTTGGCACGTTTGGCGATGGACGCGCGAGCCGTCTTCACGTCGGCGATCAAAATCTCCGCCGACTGCTTCATCTGCACGGCGTAGCAGGTGTCGCCAACATCGCTGCTGGTCAGGCCGAAATGAAACCAGCGGCTGGCGTTATCGTTGATCTTTTCGGCCACAGCGGTGGTGAAGCCGATGACGTCGTGGTTGAGAACTTTTTCGAGTTCCTTCTGGCGTGCGACGAGGCCGGGCAGATCGGCGAACCACGCATTGCAACCGGCTTTGATCTTGGCGAAATCTTTGGCGGGAACGATGCCTTCCTTCACCAGCGCTTCACTGGCGAGGAGTTCAATCTGCAACCAGATCTTGAGTTTGTTTTCGTCGGTCCAAATGGCCCGCATCTCGGGGCGGGAATAGCGCGTAATCATGGGCGGGACATTAGGAAACCAAGGCTGGGATGTCGAGGTTGGAGGACGGTGAGCGGAGGGAAGGGGAATATTCCCCGATGCCTCAACGCTTTCCCATTTTACTGCGCGCTCGTTCGAGGATGGCGCGTTCGCGGTCGGTCAGGCTTTGAATGCCGGGAGCGGAAATTTTGTCCAGGATGGGAGCGACTTCCTGGCTGATGAATTCTTCCTCCGGCACATCTGCGGAGATGACGTCCTTCGATGACGGCCAGCCTGGAATTTTCGTCAGCGCTGCCTTGACCAGACCGCGCTTGCGCCTGCGGTTATCGAACGGTCGGAATTGCCAGGGCATTTCCCGCAGGCCAATGCCAAAGCGAATGAACGCGGCGCCCGTGAGAAAGCCTCCCAAATGAGCGGCGTGAGCCACGCCGCTGTTCGGGCTGAGGATACCAATGATCGTGAGCACAATGCTCGCCCAGAACAACGTCCGTCCGCGCATCGTCACCGGGAAAAAATAAATGAGCAGTGTGAACCGGTTTTCCCAGTTCATCACCGCAAAGGCTGCAATCAAGCCGGAAACGCCCGCCGAAGCGCCGACGACCGCGGTGTCGAAATACCGCGGAATGACCAGCGCCAGGAGAACTTGCAAGAGTCCGCCCATGATGCCGCTGGCGAAATAGAGTTGCAGAAACCGCATCCGGCCAAGCATCGCTTCGACGGTTCGGCCGAAGAAAAAGAGCGCGAGTGAATTGAAGATGATGTGCAGCCAGCCGGCGTGCAGAAACTGGAACGTGACCAACTGCCAGACATAACCGTGTTTCAATCCGAACAGACTCAGCGCGAAATAGCCTTCATCGATGCCACGAAACACGATCGGTTGCAGCAGAAAAACCACGACGTTGATCACCAGCAAGACAATCGTGGCGGACCATGCCGGCCCACGGGACGGTTCACGCATGTAATGACGGTCTTCTAACATATCTGGTCAAGAGTAGCCGTGAACCGGGGCCTTTTCAACGGGGCTTCTGGCCCCAAACCGCAGCGGCTTGGCGAAGAACTTAGCCCGATTTTTTCCGCCACCAAAACATCCGCTCCAAACCCAAACGGTTCGGATACGAACGCGGCTCCCATTCCTTCAACAAGTCGAAATGCGGAGAAAAGCGCCGCCAGATTTCCTCGCGATCGGTTCCAAACGGCGGGCCCTCGACATCCGGGATGAAATAATTGATGGCAAGATACTGGCCGCCTGGCTTCAACCAGCGTCGCACCGCTTCGACGTAAGCGTCGCGTTCGCGGGGTTGGATCGCGCAAAAGAGCGTGTGCTCAAACACCCAGTCGAAAGCCAACGGCGGTTCGTCCTGTAAAAAATGGGCGAGCTGAAACTGCGCCGGGAGTCCGGTGCCAGACGTCTTCTCGGTGGCGATTCGAATTCCACTCGGGGCGATGTCGAAGCCGTGCGCTTGGAAACCCACGCTGGCCCAGGCTCGGACGTCGTGGCCGGTTCCACAGCCCGGCACGGCAACGCGGCCGCGGGGCAAGTCACGATGCGCTGCTAGAAAATCGACGAGCCCGGGAGACGGCGCGCCCTTTTCCCAAGGCATATCGTTCGACTGATAACGGGCTTCCCAATAATTATGGCTCATGCGGAGTTATAAAAACGTGAACGGGTGAAACGTGAGTGAAGTTAAAATTGCCTGGCTGGCGTTTCACGCGTTCCCGTTTTCCAATTCATTTGCAATTTGTCCATCCACCAACTGAACCACCTTGGGCGCACGCGCGGCAATCTTGGCGTCGTGCGTCGCAATCACCAGCGTGGTTTGCTTTTCAGCCACGAGTGAGCAGAGCAGGTCGATGATTTCGCCGCCGGTATGAGAGTCCAAGTTGCCGGTTGGTTCGTCGGCGAGCACGAGATCCGGATTGTTGATGAGCGCACGGGCGAGGGCGACGCGTTGCCGTTCGCCGCCGGACAATTCCGTGGGGCGATGCTCCATGCGATCTTTCAAGCCGACGCGTTTCAGCAGGTCGCGTCCGCGCGCTTCGGCTTCGGCGAGTGGCAGCCTGGCGATGCGGGCCGGCAGGCAGACGTTCTCAAGCGCATCGAGTTCGGGCATCAGATGAAAGGACTGAAAAACAAAACCAACTCGCGAACGGCGCAGTCGAGCCAGTTCACTCGCGGAAAACTTGGCCAGATTTTGTCCCGCGAACCAGATTTCGCCGCTGTCCGGCGTGTCCAATCCGCCCAGCAGGTGGAGGAGAGTGCTTTTGCCCGCGCCCGAAGCGCCGCACAACGCGACGAATTCACCACGGTTGACACTGAAGTTCAATCCGCGCAGCACGGTCAGGGAACGCCGGCCCATCGCGTAGGTTTTGCTGACGGCATTGGCGGAGACGAGCGGTTCACTCATGGGCGGCCTCCGGAAGGGGACTAAAGCTAACACCAAACGCTGAACTCAGAACGCTGAACGTCGAATGCTGGATTGATGTTAAATCAACGCGCGGCTCGCCTTCGAGGTTCGGAGTTCGAACTTCGACGTTCGATGCTCGGCGTTCGATGTTCCCCATTTGGCTTTGTCCCTTATTCATAACGCAGCGCCTCCACGGGATTCAACTTGCTGGCGTAGCGCGCCGGGAAGGCAGCCGCTGCCAGACAGATCAGTAGCGATCCGCCGCAGATGATCGCGATGTCTCCGGGAATGATTTTCGCCGGCAGCTGAGTGAATTGATAAATATCCGCGGGAAACAGCTCCATGCCGGTCAGTGAACGCATCAGGCGCAAAAAACCGTTGCGATACGTCAGCAGCAGCAATCCGCCGGTCGTGCCTGTAATGATTCCGAACACGCTGACGATCAAACTCTGGCCCATGAACACCCACATGACCTGCCGGTTTGAGGCGCCGATGGCTTTCATCATGCCGATCTCGCGGGTTTTCATCACGACGAAGGTGATCGTCGTGCAGGTAATCCCAAAAGCCGCAACGATCACGATGAAAAAGAGGATGTAAAGCATGACGTTTTTCTCCACGAGCACGGCGGAGAGCAGAGAGTTTTCCTCCAGCCATGTTTTGATTTCATAGCGTCCGCCCAGTTCGTCTTCCAACTGCGCCTTCACTTTCGAGGCATCGAACGGATCGTCCAGCATGATCATCAATCCGTGCACGCTGTTGCCGATGTCGTACATGTCCTGCGCGTTCTCCAGTGAAACAAAAACGACCATCGCGTTGTATTCGTTATAGCCCACATCGAAGATGCCGCGGACTTCGTATTCGTCCGGCAACACACCGCGCAACTCTTCTTTGTCCTTGCTCGCCTGCACGCGTTTGACATCGCGCGGTCCCATGAGATTGACGCGATCGCCGACACGCAGATCCATTTTCCCGGCCAGAACCGAGCCGATCAGAATCCCGCGGCCGCTCACGTCGAATTCCCCGTCCACCATGCTGTTTGGAACCGAGCTGACGGTTTTTTCAGCTTTGGCATCAATCCCGCGCATCGTCGGCGCCCAAAGCATCGATTGGCCATTGGGCCGGTCGGTTTGCATCAGGACTGGTCCCATGACAAACGGCGCGACGCCCTTGACATCGCGATTGGTGGAAATTTCACCGACGAGTCCGGAATAATTGGTCAGGGTCGAACCGGGTTGGAAAACATGGACGTGAGCATTGAAGCCAAGAATGGTGTCGCGCATCTGTTGATCGAAACCGCTCATGACACTGATCACAATGATCAGCACGGCCACGCCCAAGGCGACGCCGAGCACGGAGATCAGGGTGATCACCGAAACCAACGTTCGTTTCGGTCGCAGGTACCGAAGGGCGAGCAGCAGTTCAAACGGCAATCCAGACATGCGCGGGAAACTAAACGTCACGCATAGGAGTGTCAACGGAGGCTCTTGCCACTCAGCCCTTCTCATTTTGCTTCGGAGCGCGGCATTCACGCCGCTTCTGCCTGGAAGCAAACGGGCGGTTTAATAGAGTCTGACGCTCTCGAAATCGAACAGTGATGCGGGATGAATCCCGCGCTCCGAAGCAAATGAGAATGAGTTTTGTCACTGAACTCCGGAGTGGATTTAGATATTTAAGGTGAGCGATTGCGCGTCAGTTCACGGTGCGATTTCCGTGCCGCAATCAATCATCTCCTGACCGAAGTAAGGATTCCGTAGCGGCCCTTCGAGCTGCATCCAGAAGCCGGGCTTGGGTGCCATGGGACAGCGATAAATCTTCAGGCCCGCCGAACCTGGATCCTGCTGGCGAATGGCTTTGACGAGTTCAACCATCGGCGCGCTGAACAAAATGAATTCAGTTCGCGCTTCGGTGAGATCACCCGCCGGACTCAGTTTGACTGCGTGAATTTGGTGAAGCAGCGGCGTCCAGGGATGCTCCGGGCCAAAGGTCTCCAGTGCGTTCTCAACGGCAGGCGTCACTTCGCGCGCGGCTTGATTGAAATCCTGAAGCCGGTCCGACGCGAGGCTCTGGCTGATCGCATCGCCCACGCGCAGCAATTCGCCTACAGCCTGGTGTTGAGGTGGGGTCAGAGTCAGCTTGGTTAAAGGAGCGGGCTTTTCAACCGGCGCCACGGGCGCTGCCAGCTTGGTCGGGATCGAAACGGATTTCTTTGCCGTTGAACTTTTCCAAAGTGCCAACCCGGCAATCACCGCGGCACCGATTGCGATCAAGAGCAAAGTTTTCCAGATTTTCCCCGTTCGCGCGCGAGCCGCTGTGGCAGTGGGCTCGCTTGCAACCGGCGCTTCCGTGACAACCGTGTGGCCTCCGTGTTCCAGCCGTTCCGCTTCGACGAATTGCCGGCTCAGTTCATCCCAGCTCTTCTTGGGCGGACGCGGGCCGGCCACCCACGTGATCTCGCGCCGGCGCCAGAGAGAATAAATCGCGGGAACAATTTCCAGCGTCAGAATGGTTGAGGTGATCAATCCGCCGATCATCGGAGCTGCGATCCGCTGAATGGTTTCCGCGCCCGCGCCATGCGCCCAGAGCGCGGGAACGAGACCGAGCGTGATCATGCAAACGGTCATGAGCTTGGGCCGCACGCGTTGAACGGCGCCATACGTGATGGCTTCGAAAAGATCGTGCTGCGTCTTCATCCGGCCCGCGCGTTGATAGGCGTGAAACGCTTCATCAAGATAGATGATCATGATCGTGCCGGTCTGCGCCGCCAATCCCGCCAGTGCGATGATACCAACCCACACCGCGATGCTCAGGTTGTAATCAAGGGCCCAAAGCATCCAGATGCTGCCCGCCATTGCGAACGGAATCGAAAGCAGAATGATGAACGTTTCGCCGATCGATTTAAAATTCAAGAACAGCAGAACAAAAATCAGGGCCAGCGTGACTGGCACCACAATTTTGAGCCGTTCGCGAACCCGCAGCATGTATTCGTATTGCCCCGTCCATTCGAGGCGATAACCCGCGGGCAGCAGGCCGGCCTTCTCGATCTTCTCGGAAACCGCCTGCTTGGCGTCGCGCACATAAGAGCCAATGTCGCGTCCGGTCACATCCACGTAAACCCAGCCCGTGAGCGAACCATCTTCATTCTTGATCAGCGGCGGTCCGCTGGTGGTGTGAATGTCCACGAGTTGACCCAGCGGAATTTGCCGGACCACAGCGACTCCGCGCTTTTCTGAATCCGAGGCGGACGGCATGCCGGCTTTTCCGGATGAGGCATTTTCAGATCCCGCCATTCCCACCGGCACCAGCACGCGCTTGAGTTTCTCGGGATCGTCGCGGAACTCGCGGCTGTAGCGCACATTAATCGAATAACGTTCGCGGCCTTCCACCGTGCGATCCACCGGCATTCCGCCGATGGCCGTTTCGACCAGCATCAAGACGTCTTCAACATTCAAGCCGTAGCGCGCGATTTCAGCGCGGTTGGGAATGATGTCGAGGTAAAGGCCGCCAATGGTGCGCTCCGAATAGGCGCTGCGCGTGCCCGGCACATCGCGCAGCACCGATTCCAAATGCTCGCCCAGCGTGCTGATCTCACTCAGGTCGGTGCCGAAAATCTTGATGCCGACGGGCGTGCGAATGCCGGTGGAGAGCATGTCGATGCGCGCTTTGATCGGCATCGTCCAGGCATTGACCTGGCCGGGAATGGTGACGGCTTCGTCCATCGCGGCGATCAATTCATCCCAGGTGATCGCGCGCGACTCCGGCCAGACTTTGCGCAAGCCGCGCTTGAGCCATTCCGGGGACCAGCTTGAATACCAGCGTTGCTGCGGAACGTGGCGCCACTCCTTCTCGGGCTTGAGTTGGATGACGGTTTCGAACATTTCCATCGGCGCGGGATCGGTGGCGGTTTCCGAACGGCCGGCTTTGCCGTGAACGGTTACGACCTCTGGAAATTGTTTCAGAATGCGATCCTGAATCTGCATCAGCCGCGTCGCCTCGGTGATGGAAACGGTGGGCAACGTGGTTGGCATGTAAAGGATAGTGCCTTCATTCAAGGGCGGCATGAACTCCGAGCCGAGCTTGAGGTAAATCGGAATCGCCGAAGCAATCGCCACAACCGCAATCGCGATGGACAGGAAACGCCGGCGCATCAATGCGCTGACCCAAGGATAGTAAAGCCGATGGAGCAGGCGGCTGACGGGATGTTTGTGTTCCGGGATTACTTTCTTGCCGGTCATTAGAACGATCAGTGCCGGTCCGATCGTGATCGAAAGGAACGCCGCCCAGGCCATCGTGAACGTCTTCGTGAACGCGAGCGGTTTGAACAGGCGGCCTTCTTGCGCTTCCAGCGTGAACACGGGCATGAAGCTCACGGTGATGACCAGCAACGCGAAGAAGAGCGGTTTGCCCAATTGTTTGCAGGCGGAAATGATGATCTCAGTTCGCTGCGCTTTGGTCAGGCCGGGCGGCGCGTGTTCCAGCCGCTTGTGGACATTCTCCACCATTACCACGGCTTCATCGGTGAGCACGCCAATCGAAATGGCGATGCCCGCCAACGACATGATATTGGCGGTCAATCCCATCAGATACATCGGAATGAACGCCAGCGTCACGGCGATCGGCAGGGCGACAATCGCGCGGGCTGCGCCGCCGAAATCGAGCAGGAAAATAATCACCACCAACGCCACAATGATCGATTCTTCCGTGATCGTGCGCGTGAGCGTTCCGATGGAGCGGCGAATCAAGTCCGAGCGATCGTACGTCGTGACGACCTCCACGCCTTCCGGCAACGACGGTTTCAGTTCTTCCAGCTTGGCCTTGATGCGATCGATGACTTCCAGAACGTTCTGCCCGTAGCGCACGACGACGATGCCGCCCACGGCTTCGCCTTCGCCATTCAGGTCGCCAGCGCCGCGCCGCATCTCGGGACCGAGCGTGATGTTCTTCGCCACGTCTTTCAGCAAAACAGGCGTGCCGTTTGCATCCGCGCCGATCACAACCAGCCGCAGGTCTTCCAGCGAATGGATGTAGCCTTTGCCACGGATCATGTAGGTCGTTCCGAAGCGTTCCAATTCGCGGCCACCGACGTCATTGTTCGCGCTGCGAAT
>JBQCEJ010000016.1:0-7842 GCA_051960355.1 Verrucomicrobiota bacterium
CGTTTAAGTTGCTCGAATTCCAAACGCGTCAGGTTGTTCATAGCTGCGGAAGGCTCCCGCCTGTCGTTTTCAACTGCGTTCGCGGCTGGCTTTTGGCCGTCCCCAATGCCCGCAATGTATCCCGGGGACCCAAGCTGGCCAGTTGAAACGCAATGGCAGGCGGTTGCTTCACGGAGTCAATATGCCAGCGAGGCGCGTCGCCTTTGAATTGATAAACTTAACAGCGCATCGGTTTTTCTGATGAACCGCGCCCCGCCGCAGGCTTGAAAATTTTCATTTCGTGGGAATCTTTTCTACGGCATTGTTGTCATTATGGGCAAGCGACGTGAGGCGCGCGAACGCGCCGTTCAATTCTTATTTCAGCACGATCTGAATCCACCGGATAACCTGGAGGCTGCTTTGGCGCAGTTCTGGGATTCCCAGCGCGCCGCCGCCATCGCCGAGGATAAATCCGCGGCAACCTGGAACCAGCCGATCGAACTGCCGCCGCCCACCGCCGATGAAGCCGCCATGCGTCTGTTCGCCGAGCCCCTGATTCGCGGCGCGATTGAGCATCGCGACGCCATAGACGCCGAGATCAAAAAGTACGCCAAAAACTGGGACCTTCACCGCATCGCCGCCGTGGACCGCAGCATTCTGCGACTGGCGATTTACGAAATGCTCCATCGTCAGGATATTCCCCCGATTGTCAGCATCAACGAAGCCGTGGATATTGCGAAAAGGTTCTCCACGGAGGACAGCGGCAAGTTCGTCAACGGCATTCTCGACAAAATCAAAGGCGAATTGATGCGGCCGGCGAGAATCATCAAGTAGTCGAGCGCGATGTTTGCTGACTTACATCTTCACACGAATTTTTCCGACGGCACTTACACGCCGGAAGAGCTCGTGGCGCAGGCCGCCCGAAACAAGTTGTCGGCCATTGCGCTCACCGATCACGATACGGTGGAAGGTTGTGAGCGGGCCGAAGCGGCGTGTCGCGCGGCCGGGATTGAATTCATCGCCGGCTCCGAGTTGACGGCCGAACAATCCGAAAACGAAATCCACATCCTCGTCTACTTCCTCGACACGCATAATCCCAAACTGCTGTCGGAAATCGGGATCTTCCAAACCGTGCGGCAGGACCGCATTCGTGAAATGGTCGCCCGCCTGAATCAATTGAAAGTGCCGTTGAAAGTCGAAGATGTCTTTGCGCTCGCCAACTGCCGCTCGCCCGGCCGACCGCATGTCGCCCGCGCGCTCGTCAAAGCCCGTCTTTGCAGTTCGCTGGACGAAGCCTTCGAACGTTTTCTGAAAAAGGATCGGCCGGCGTGGGTGCCCAAAGCCAAAATGTCCGCACGCGCCGCCATTGAACTGATTCACCAGGCCAATGGTCTCGCCGTCATGGCGCATCCCGGTTTGAATCGCTCCGATGAAGTCATTCCGGATCTCGTCGAGGCCGGCCTGGATGGCATCGAATGCTTTCACACCAAACATCCGCCATCCACTGCGGAGCATTACCTGCAAATCGCGGCGCGGTTTGGATTGTTGGTTACTGGCGGATCAGATTGCCACGGCATGAGCAAAGGGCGGCCGTTGATCGGCACCGTCAAGCTTCCCTACGAGCGAATTGAAAAACTCAAGGCTGCGGTGCAACAGCGCAACGCGGTCGTCGCCAATCGCCAATCGTAGATCGTCATTCGGAAATTCTTCATGGGACTCTTCGACAAATTCAAAGCCGGCCTGCAAAAAACGCACAGCAAGCTGGTTCACGAGATCAAACGCATTGTCACGCGCTCGCCGCGAATGACCGGCGAATCGCTGGATGATTTGGAAGCCGCACTGATCGGCGCCGATCTCGGGATGGCGGTGACGACGCAGATCATTGATGCCGTCAAAAAAGCCTACGAAACGCAAGGCAGCACCGGTCATGATGTGTTCGCGATCGCGCAGTCCGAGGTGGAAAAAAATCTCTCGGCCAACGACGCCGCGTTGAAGGAGTTGCCCGGGCAGCTCACCGTCGTTTCACTGGTGGGCGTCAACGGCACCGGCAAAACCACCACCTCCGCCAAACTCGCCAACTATGTTCAATCGCAAAAGAAAATCGCCGTGCTGGCGGCGTGCGACACCTTCCGCGCCGCCGCGATCGAGCAATTGAAACTCTGGGGTCAGCGCCTGAAAATCGAAGTGGTGGCCGGTGCCTACGGAGCCGATCCCGCCGCTGTGGCGCACGACGGCGTGACCGCCGCCAATGCGCGCAAAGCCAATTACCTTTTCGTCGATACCGCCGGCCGGCTTCATACGAAGCACAACCTCATGCAGGAATTGCAAAAGCTGCATCGCGTGATGGGCAAGCAATTGCCCGGCGCGCCGCATGAAGTCCTGCTCGTGCTGGATGCAACCACCGGCATGAACGCCTTGAACCAGGCGCGCGAATTCAATAAAGCCGTTCCCCTCACCGGTTTGGTCATCACCAAACTCGACGGCACCAGCAAAGGCGGCATGGTGGTGGCGATTCAGAAAGAACTCGGGCTGCCCATCAAGTTCTTCGGCCTGGGCGAACAGGCGGATGATTTGCAGCCATTCGATGCGAAGCAATTCGCGCAGGCGTTGTTTGAGGAATAGTTTGCTGTGCTTCAGTTCCAGCAATGGCTGCGAACTCCGCGCAGCCCTTGTAATCTGCGAATGAACGATCTCCAATTCATGCGAGAGGCTTTGCGCTTAGCCAGGCGCGGTTACGGCACGACTTCGCCCAATCCCATGGTCGGCGCGCTGCTGGTCAAGCGCGGCCAGATCATCGGACGCGGCTGGCATCGGCGCGCCGGCGAAGCTCACGCGGAAATCGAAGCATTGCGTGACGCGGAAAAGCGCGGTCGCAAATCCCGAGCCGCAACGCTCTATGTCACGCTCGAACCGTGTTGCACTCATGGCCGCACGCCTCCTTGCACCAGCGCGATCATCGCTGCCGGCATTAAACGCGTCGTGGTTGGCGCAACCGATCCCAATCCAAAACACGCCGGCAAGGGCTTCGCAATTTTGCAGCGAGCGGGAATTGAAGTGACCTCGGGAATTCTCGCGGATGAGTGTGCGCGCTTGAATGAAGTGTTCCATCACTGGATTGTGCGGCGCACGCCGTTCGTCACGGTGAAAGCGGCGATGACGCTCGACGGCAAAATCGCCACGGCTGCCGGAGAGTCGAAGTGGATCACCGGTGAAGCGGCACGCGCTTACGGCATGCGCTTGCGGCAAGGCAACGACGCCATTCTCGTTGGAATCAATACGATCTTGAACGATGACCCGAGCCTGACAATTCGTGGGAACGGAACAATTCGCCCTTCAACTTCCGGTCACCCATCGCCAAAACTGCGACGCATCGTTCTCGATTCCTTGGCACGAACGCCACTGAACTCCAAAGTCGTTTCCGACGAGCAGTCGGCGCTGACCACGATTGTTGTGAGTCGGAAAGCTCCGAAGCAGCGCGTCCAGGCGCTGGCCAAACAGGCGCGAGTTCTCGTTGCGCCCGTCTCCAAGGCGAAGGGCAAAAGTCAGCAATCCAAACTCGATCTGCCTTGGCTGCTCAAAGAGCTTGGGCGTGAGAACGTGACGAGCTTGCTGGTCGAAGGCGGCGGCGAAGTAAACGCGTCGTTCCTGCTCGGCGGTTTGGCACAGCGCGTGGCCTTCTTCTACGCACCCAAAATTCTGGGTGGACGGGATTCCCGCAAAGCCGTGGCCGGTGAGGGCGTGAAAAGTCTTTCCGAGATCGTTCAGTTGGACGCGGTCGAATGGAAACAGCTCGGTCCCGATCTGCTGCTGACCGCACGGGTTCAGCCGTAGCCTCGCCCGGTTGCGCAAGCCCGGGTCGTTGTTGGCCAAAACACGGCTCGACGGAAACCGGCCTCGCCTTTAGCTTTTCCGCGCATGTTCACAGGCATTGTTGAAGAATCCGGAATCGTTGAACGAATCACCCCTACCGCCAAATCCATCGAGCTGACCGTTCGCGCCAATCTTACCGCGCGCGGCTTGAAAATCGGCGATAGCCTCGCGATCAACGGCTGCTGCCTGACGGCCGTGAAACTGTCCAAGCGCGGAACGAGCAAGCTCGTTCAATTCGATCTGCTTCAGGAAACGTGGCGCCGCACGAATCTCCAGTTCGCCCAACCCGGTTCGCGCGTGAATCTCGAACGACCTTTGCGCGCCAACGGCGAATTCGGCGGCCACTTTGTCACGGGCCACATCGATGGTGTTGGCGAAATCATCCGCTGGGAGCGTTCGGGACAGGATCACCTTCTCGACGTGACCGCGCCACCCGAGGTGATGCGCTATCTCATCTCCAAAGGTTCGATCGCCGTGGACGGCATCAGCCTGACGGTGGCGAGCGTGAGCAAGAAAAGTTTTCGCATCTGGATCATTCCGCACACCTACGAAGTGACCGCATTGCGCGAGCGCACGGTGGGCGACGCCGTGAATCTCGAAGCGGACATGCTGGGCAAGTACGTTGAGAAATTCATGAGCCTGCGAAAGCGCCGCTAGCCATCGCCTCAAGCCCAGAGTGCCGCTGGCAGCCTTGGGAATCTCTGGCTATCGCGGATTCGGATTGAACTGCTGCGAGTCGTCCTTCGCCATGGAAGCCGGCGCGATCTGGCGCACGCTTCCCGCCGGGATCGATGTAGTGCGACCCTCAAGATCCCGATACACATAACTGCCATTCTTTAACTTCGGTTTGCTGCGGGTGGAAATCGTCGCACCATTGTTCTGCGTGATTACGTAATGGCGGGCGCAACCGCTCAGCAGCACGCTGCCCAGCAAGAGAATTGAAACGATGGTTTTCATGTTTGAGTTGGCGCACTTGCAGCGGCCGGCATTACTGAAATTTTTGGCAACGCGTTCAGTTCTTTACTGCTCCAGAATGTGGCGAGATGCAAGCTTTTGCACTTTAGCGTTGCTGCCGTTTGGCACTTGCTGTAACCACTCCCGCATCACTTCCGTCATTTGTCCAAATCCATTATGAAAACTATAATTCTCTCCTGCGTGGCCGCGATGGCTCTTTGCCTTTCGAGTTCGGCTGCGGACACGACTGTCCAACTCTCCGACGTTCACCTCTGCTGCAAAAGCTGCGTGACCGGCGTTGAAAAGGCGGTCGGCAAAGTTCCCGGTGCGACCGCTACGGTTGATCAGGAAGCTGGCACCGTGGCGATCAGTGGTCCTGATACGAAGACCGTTCAGAAGGCTGCGAACGCCTTGGTCAAAGCGGGCTACTTTGGCAAGAGCAACAATCCCGAGATCAAGCTGGCCGCCAAAACCGGTGCGCAGGGAAAGAAAGTTTCAACCCTCAAGATCGACGGAGTGCATCTGTGCTGCGCCAAGTGCGTCAAGGCGGTGAACCAAACGCTGGCATCCGTGGACGGAGTCAAAGCGAACACGGCAACCAAGGGCGCCACGTCCTTTGAAGTGACCGGAGATTTCAACGATCAGGAGGTCTTCACCGCCCTGCAAAAAGCCGGACTCAGCGGCAAGGTGGAATAAAGGTTTAACTTTCGTCAAACGCCGGATCGCTGCCCAAGCGTTCCGGCGTTTTTTTTGCAATCCATTTTGCAGCCCGCCGAAAATCTGGAGAGTCCATTTTGCGTCAGAACTCTCTGAAACCTCGATCGGCGGGGAAAGAGTTGGTGCATCCAGCAGAACTTAATCCTGCATTTTGTCTTTCACGTCATTGCTCATAATTGCCATCCTCTGCGATTGATGACTCACACAGATTGGTGAACAAACCGGAGAGGCACGGGCGGGAGGGCAGGTGATCCGATGAATCCAAAAAGAAGCTGATGCGTTGATTTGGATGGACTGGCCCGCGCTTTGCAATTTAATGTTCTCGGAAACCGTTTGGTGAACCGGGCCTTTGCCCGATGATTGCGTTGTTTTCATCTAGCACCCAATGAGTTCCCGTCGGTGGCCCTCAACTGCATTGTTACGGCTTCGACGGCCACTTGATCGCCGCCAGCTGGCGCTGAGATACTAGCCTTATCCGAAGTATCACCTCAGTTCGGGATACAAACGACACGAACGATGCCCGCACCGCAGCGCGTAACACTTTCGCACATTCCGATTTCCTATGTGAACGCTGAGACAGACGGCCATGAAAAAAATTAGCTTATAAACGGGACCATTCTGCCCAAGAACTTGAATTATGTGCGACAGACTTCACGCATCCTTCACTAACACCTGATGCCGCTTGGAATTCCATTCTCTTTGCGCGGAATCCCAGTCCTCCTCGCGATGATTGTGCTGCCCCTGGATGCTGCGCACGCGGCTCTGCCGGACCTTGAGCCAACTTTCGCGGTCCGGAGTTGGGACAGTGAGGATGGGCTGCCACAGGCGCCGGTCAACGCGCTGGCACAAACGGCGGAAGGTTATTTGTGGCTGGGCACCGGGGTCGGATTGGCGCGGTTCGACGGGGCGCGGTTCCAGATTTTTCAGACCAACCAAACTCCCGCCTTGGGAGACAACCGCATTACTTCGCTGCTGGTAGATGACGGTGGCGTGCTGTGGGTGGGCACCAGGGCCGGCACGCTGGCCCGGCGAGAGGGAAACGATTTCGTGTCGGTGCCGCTGGATCCGCGTTTGCTGGGGGTGGCCATCACTGCCTTAAGTCCGGCGGCGGGCGGCGGTTTGTGGCTGGGCACCAGTAGTCGCGGCGTGGTCCGGTTCAAGAATGGAACCTGCGATTTTTCCCTGCCCAGCAACGGCCTGCCGCAAGCGTGGGTGAAGCAGTTGTTTCGGAGCCACGAGGAGATCCCGTGGGTCGGCACCGGCCTGCGGTTGATGAGGTTCCAGGAGGGACGCTGGCAAAATGTTCCCAGCGGGGGAAAATCCGGCGGTATGTCTTACGCGGCGGCGGCGGAAGCGGGCGATTCGATCCTGCTCGCGGGACGACCGGAAAAGAGTGGCGGCAGCTGGCGAACCCGGGTGCTCCGGTTGGGTGGAGTGCCGGCAGCGGAGGTGTATTCGCCGTATGCATCGGGGCCCGATTGGGGGCGGATCGGGCCATTGGGGGTGAGCGAGGACAGCCGGGGGCGCTTGTGGCTTTGGACGTTGGGTGAAGGCGTTTATTTCTGGGCGGGCTCGAACGGCTGGCGGCGTTTGGACACGCCGGCGATGCCGAAGTGGACGAAGGTTTCCGCGACGCTGGCAGATCCGGATGGCTTGATCTGGGTGGCGAGCCTCGACGGAGAACTCTTTCGCATTAGTGAACAACTGGCCACCATGGTCAGGCAACCGGCGGAACTCGACCAGAACATTATCCAAACCTGCGCGGTGACCCGGGACGGAACATTGTGGCTGGGAACTGATGCCGCCGGGGTGTTCCGTTTCGAGGAAGGACGTTTGGTGCAAGAGACAAACGGCCTCGCCTCCCTGCGCGCACAAGTGATATTCGAGGACAGCCAGACGAACCTCTGGGTGGGAACCTATGCGGGGCTGCACCGCTGGGATGGGCGTCAGTTTCGCCGGCTGCGCCTTGCCGGATTGAATCAGGGACACGTGCGGGCTTTGTGCGAAGACCGTGCGGGAAATCTCTGGATTGGCAATTCCACCCGTGGTCTCGCGCGGCTGGCGCCGAATGGAGAACTGACCTGGTATGACGCCTCGGCGGGGCTGAAGAGTTACAACATTCGAGCCATTGTCGAAGACGCCGCGGGCACGATATGGGTGTCCGCGCCACCCCGGGGGCTTTATCGGCTGGTGGGAGATCAATTTGAGAGTTTGCTCAAGGACCGCTGGGCGGGGGCGAATTCCATTCATGCGTTGCTGCCGGACCCGGATGGCGGATTGTGGATCACGACGTATGGCAAAGGACTGTTCTTCTTCAAGGAC
>JBQCEJ010000017.1:0-4864 GCA_051960355.1 Verrucomicrobiota bacterium
GCAGGGTGCGTCCGGCTTTCACGTCTTCGAGCGCAGCATCAATCGCCAGGTAAGCGCTGTTGCTCTTGTTGGCCGTGGCAATGTAAACCGTCGCTTCGGCCAGCGGAATCCGCGCTTCCGGCCAGCCCACGAACTCCGCCGCCTGCATCGCGGCATTGGCCAGCACCAGCGCCATCGGATCGGCGAGCCCCACGTCTTCGGCCGCGCAGATCACTATCCGCCGCGCGATGAAACGCGGGTCTTCCCCGGCATGAATCATTTTGGCCAGCCAGTAGAGCGCCGCATCGGGATCACTGCCGCGCATGGACTTGATGAACGCCGAAATGGTGTCGTAATGCGCGTCTTCGTCGTCATAAACGATTGCCTTCTTCTGGATGCTCTGCTCGGCCACGCTGAGGTCGATGTGAACCACGCCGTCCGGTGTGGGCGCGGTCGTGAGCGCCGCGATCTCGAGTGAGTTCAGCGCTTTGCGGGCGTCGCCATCCGAAAGTTTGGCCAGATGGCGCAAGGCCGGTTCCTCCGCCTGAATCCGCATGAAGCCCAGCCCGCGCTCGGTATCCGTCAGCGCGCGTTGCAGGAGCAGGAACAGATCGCCCTCCGTTAACGGACGCAGTTCAAAAATCTGCGAACGCGACACCAGCGGCGAGTTGACGAAGAAAAACGGATTGTGCGTGGTCGCGCCGATCAGCCGGATCACGCCGCTTTCCACATCGGGCAAAAGCACGTCCTGCTGCGCCTTGTTGAAGCGATGGATCTCGTCCACGAACAAAATCGTGGCTTGTCCTTTATTTTCCAGTCGATTCGTCGCGGCGGACAACACACGGCGCATGTCGGCGACGTTGGATTCGACACCGCTGAGCCGTTCGAATTTGCTGCTGGTTTGGCGGGCGATGATTTGCGCGAGCGACGTTTTGCCGGTGCCGGGAGGTCCAAAGAAAATGAGCGATTGAATCCGATCCGCTTCGATGGCGCGCCGCAGCAACTGGCCGGACCCGAGAATGTGGGTTTGCCCGACGTATTCGTCGAGCGAACGCGGACGCATTCGTGCCGCGAGCGGTTCGTGCCGCCGGGTTTCAATTTCCGGCGGAGCGTCGGGTTCCGCGGCGGTGGGAGCCGCAAATAAATCATCTCGCGCCATGTCCGAAACCTAGCAGCAGCCCGCGCATTTGCCCAAAGAAATGTCTCGAGGAGACCGGCCAGAAGTTGCGAGGGCTTCAAGAATGATCGCGCGCTGGTTCTGGATGTCGAACCGGAATTTGCGCTCCAGTTGATCAGCGTGGATTTGCTGACGTTGAGTTCCCTGGCGACGCGCTCGAAGCTCCAGCATCGGTGCGCAGTTGGATGAATCGTCGTTGGGTTTCCTGATCTTTCATTCGCTTGCCTTTCCATGCGGCGCGGAATCGCTGCGCCAGCCGCGCACGGCGGGATCCGGGGCCGGCACGGGCCGGGTCCATCGGCAGCATGACTGAAGATTTTATTTCTGAATGGCGGGTGAGCGGAGAGAAAGTCGTGGAGCTGCAGGGAGGCGCAAGCAGCTGCCAGGACGCGCAGCCAAGCGCACACTGGATACACGATCCAGATCAATGACCTCACTTCAAGTGGAGCAGACGTGGGGCAGATTCACCTTCAACGGCAATCAGGACGGAATCCTTTTGGATGCTTAAACATCGGATCGTGTAGCTGGCAGTTTTGGTTTTCACCTCAGCGGATTCACCCTTGGCCAAGGTTTTACCACCAATGATCGCCAAAGGAGTTTTGCCCCAGGTGACACTGGCGAGTCTCAGGTCCTGATTGGTATCTAAGCTGGTCCGAATGACAGGCGCTGACCAATGGCCACGCTTGAAGTCCTCTGTCATCTCTTGCGCTCGTCGGATCGCTTCAGAATCCATTTTGAGGGCCAGTTGGTTCAGTTCCACTTTGCCGACAATATCGGGGGATGCGATCTGAACGTGCAATTGGAGCCAGGCATAGGCGGTCACCAGATCGGTGCTCACGCCCAAGCCTTGTTGCAGCGCTTGGGACATTTCCCGACAGGCGTTCGGATGCAGATTGGTTGCGGCGCGAAAGGTCCATTCGATGCCCTCGATGGGGTTGGGATTAACGATTTGTTCCTTAGGGATTCCCGGGGAGCCGTGAAGCAAAATGCGACCGACCTGATAGGCACCTTCCTTATTTCCCTGCAGGGCAGCTTTGCGATACCAAGCCAGGGCGTCACTGGAATGGAAGTTCGAAATGAGGCTGTCAGCCAAAGAAACCTGTGCGCTGGCATCTCCCGTTTCCGCTTTTTCCTTGATTGCGGCGATGTCACCAAGGCCGACCGTAAGCAAGCCCCGCACTTGCGCCTGAGCCAAAGTTCGACTTGGGGAAATGAGAATGAAGAGAACTGCCCCGACGCCGAAGATTGAAGCCCACCTGCTTTGCATGCGCCGGAGTTTAGACTGGTATGCCGCCAGATCAAGGCTGTACGAGACGTTTTGGTGGGAACTGCATCCATCCACAACATCGCCGGACCTATGAAAACTTGCCATTTAGGACGCGTCCGCTACCGTGACGCGAATCTGTTGGCAGGGAACGAGAACCATCGTGACCAAACCGTTTCCTTCTTTCCAATGGTTGATCGGGAACCTGACGAAACTCTGTGAATAAAGGCAACGGCTCAAAGGATAAGAATCTGAACCGATCATCAGGTTCCGGTAAATCTCTCAAATCGCCCGTTCTCAATCCAGCGGCATTGACCCTCACCCAGCTCGAATCTCACCTCTGGGAAGCCGCCAATATCTTACGCGGACCGGTGGATGCAGCGGATTTTAAGACCTACGTCTTTCCGTTGCTCTTCTTCAAGCGGATATCCGACGTGCATGATGAGGAATACGCCGCCGCCCTCGCCGAGGCCAATGGCGATGAGGAATACGCGAAGTTTCCGCAAAACTACCGCTTCCAGATCCCCGACGATTGCCATTGGAACGACGTGCGCGCCGTCGCCAGCAATGTCGGCCAGGCGCTGCAACGCGCAATGCGCGGGATCGAGAAGTCCAATCCGGAAACGCTCTACGGCATCTTCGGCGATGCCTCCTGGACCAACAAAGACCGTCTGCCCGATTCGTTGCTGCGCGATCTCATCGAGCATTTCTCCCGCATCGATCTTGGCAATCAGGCCGCGCAGGCGGACATCCTCGGCCAGTCCTACGAATACCTCATTAAGAAGTTCGCCGACGCCACCAACAAAAAGGCGGGCGAGGTTTACACCCCGCGCTCCGTCGTGAGGCTCATGGTCAACATCCTCGACCCCAAGGAAGGCGAGTCCATCTACGACCCGGCGTGCGGCACGGGCGGCATGTTGCTGGAGGCGATCCACCATGTTAAAGAAAGCCACGGCGACGACCGCACGCTGTGGGGCAAACTTTTCGGGCAGGAAAAGAACCTCACCACGTCGGCCATCGCCCGCATGAATCTGTTCCTGCACGGCGCATCGGATTTCCAGGTCGTGCGCGGCGACACGCTCCGCAACCCGGCGTTTTTCAACGGCGACAGCCTCGCCACCTTCGACTGCGTCATCGCCAATCCGCCCTTCTCGCTGGAGAAGTGGGGCGACGAGGTTTGGGCCAGCGATCCGTTCGGCCGCAACTTCGCCGGGATGCCGCCCGCCAAAAGCGGCGACTACGCCTGGGTGCAGCACATGCTCAAAAGCATGGCGGCCAAGTCGGGCCGCATGGCGGTGGTGTTGCCGCACGGCGCACTGTTCCGCATGGGCAAAGAGGGCGAGATTCGCGAAAAGATTCTCGGCATGGACCTGCTCGAAGCCGTCATCGGCCTTGGGCCAAACCTGTTTTACGGCACGGGCCTCGCCGCCTGCATCCTCATCTTCCGCCAGCGCAAGAAGCCTGACCGCCGGCGCAAGGTCCTCATCGTGGACGCCTCGAAAGAGTTCAAGACGGGCCGGGCGCAAAACGAGTTGTTGCCCGAGCACGTCGAGCACATTTACCAGTGGTATCGCAAATACCAGGATGTGACCGGCATCGCCCGCGTCGTCACGCTGGAGGACATCGCCGCCAATGATTTCAATCTCAACATCCCGCGCTACGTCGAGCCGAAGAACTATCAGCAGGTAATCACCGTTGATGAGGCGATGCAGAAGTTGCGTGCCAGCGCCACGGCCGCGTTTGCGGCGGAGGAAAACCTCGTGCGGCTGCTGACTAAGGAAGGATTGTTAGCAAAGTGATCAAACAGCTCTGAATTCAAAAAACACAAATCATCATGGCCTACGAAAAACCGATCACAATCAAAGAAGCCATTGCTGCCATTGAAGACGGGCAATATGTGCTTCCTTCAATTCAACGTGAATTTGTTTGGGACACGGATCAAATGGTAACGCTCTTTGATTCGTTGATGAGAGATTATCCAATCAGCACATTTCTATTTTGGAAAGTGAAGGCTGAAAATGTCGGCAAGTTTCAGTTTTATCGGTTCTTGCGTAATTTTCACGAACGAGACTGCCGACATAACGAAAAGGCAACTCTATCAGGGAACAATGACGTCACAGGAATCTTGGATGGGCAGCAGCGACTGACATCGCTCTACGTCTCGCTCAAGGGATCGTATGCCTCAAAACTTTCGTATTACCGCCGGTCCAGCGACTATGCCTTCCCTGCAAGAAAGATGTTTCTTAACCTGCTGAAACCGTCGGAAGAGTTAGAGATGGAGTATGACTTCCGCTTTCTGACAGATGCTGAGGCGAAAGTGAAAGACGGTGAGCACCTTTGGTTGCCTGCGGGTGAAGTTCTAAAATTCAAGGAAATCAGCGACGCTTTGGAATGGGTGAATGACCAGGTTTACAGCATCAATGCTGCATTGGAGAAGCCGATCT
>JBQCEJ010000018.1:0-9731 GCA_051960355.1 Verrucomicrobiota bacterium
GCCTGGCGATGGCTCACGCTGTGGCTGAGACAACCTATTTGAAACGCCCGCCGCGCGGCCGGGAAGAAGTGCCGGTGCAGCTCTCGCGGTTGCTGGAGGCGCACGAAACGATCATCAAAGAAGCTCGATCCATGGCGCATCGCGCCGCCAGCCTGGAAGACGACGGCACCAACGATCTGCTCGTCAGCCAGGTTCTCCGCACGAATGAACTGCAGGCGTGGTTCCTGTACGAACACCTGGTCCAAATGCCGCTGGTCATCGCCGAATAATCGCAACCGCTGAATCCATGAGCCAACTGCCGAACCCTGAAGCCGCGCGCAAGCCGGATTATCCCATCGAACGATTATTCATCCGGCGTTGGTCGCCGCGTTCGCTGAGCGGCGAGCCGCTGAGCGATCAGGAATTGTTCACCTTGTTTGAAGCCGCACGTTGCGCGCCGTCCACCTACAACGAACAGGAGTGGCGCTTCCTTTATGCCCGCCGCGACACGCCGCAGTGGCAGGCGCATTTCGATCTGCTGATGGATGCGAACAAAGCCTGGTGCAAGAACGCGGCGGTGCTGGTCGTGGCTCTGGCGCGTCGAACCTTTACCCGAAATGGAAAAGCGAATCCGGTTCATCTGTTCGACACCGGTTCAGCCTGGGAAAATCTCGCGTTACAAGCGACTGCCATGGGCTTGGTGGCGCACGGAATGGCGGGTTTCGATTTTGACAAGGCGCGGACGACCTTGCGTGTGCCGGACGAGTTTGCGGTGGCTGCGATGTTCGCGCTGGGCCGGCCCGGTGATCCTGACCAACTCCCGCCGGAGTTGCGCGAGGCTGAAAAGATCAGCAGCCGACGGCCGGTTCGCGAGAGCATTTGCGAAGGACCCTTCCAATTTGGTTAACGCAACAATTCCTGTTCACAGAAAGACATTTTCAATCAATCACAAATTTATGAAAGCAACTTGTTGGTATGGCAAACACGACGTTCGGGTGAATGAAGTGCCCGATCCGGAAATTCTCAATCCGCGCGACGCGATCGTGAAGATTACCTCCACGGCGATCTGCGGCTCGGATCTGCATCTGTATGACGCATTTGTGCCCACAATGGAAAAGGGCGACATCCTCGGCCACGAATTCATGGGCGAAGTTGTGGAATTGGGCTCGGGCGTGAGCAACCTGTCCGTGGGGGACCGCGTGGTCGTGCCTTTTCCGATCTCATGCGGCAACTGTTTTTTCTGCAAGCAAGGCATGTTCTCGCTGTGTGAAAATTCCAATCCCAATGCCGTGCTGGCTGAAAAGATGTGGGGTCATTCGCCGGCGGGCATCTTCGGCTATTCGCACCTGACCGGCGGTTATGCCGGCGGACAGGCCGAGTACGCGCGGGTGCCGTTCGCGGATGTCGGCCCAATCAAAATTGAAAACGGCTTCACTGACGATCAAGTGCTTTTCCTCTCCGACATTTTTCCCACAGGTTACATGGCAGCGGAGAATTGCAATATCCAGGGCGGCGATACCGTGGCGATCTGGGGGTGCGGGCCGGTCGGGCAATTTGCCATTCGCAGCGCGTTTTTGCTGGGCGCGGAACGTGTGATTGCGATCGATCGCATTCCAGAACGGCTGCGCATGGCTGAAGCGGGCGGCGCGGAGACGATCAACTACAATGAGGTGGACAGCGTGCTGGAGGTGTTGAAGGAAAAGACGGGCGGGCGCGGTCCGGATGCCTGCATCGACGCGGTTGGCATGGAGGCTCACGGCCATGGCGTTCAATACGCCTATGATCGCGCCAAGCAGGCGATGATGTTGGAAACCGACCGGCCGATTGCCTTGCGGGAAGCGATCATGGCGTGTCGCAACGGCGGGACTCTTTCCGTTCCGGGAGTTTATGGCGGTTTCGTGGACAAGATTCCGCTGGGTTCCATCATGAATCGTTCGCTCACGATCAAGACCGGGCAAACGCACGTTCAACGCTACACGCGTCCGTTGCTCGAACGGATCGAGAAGGGCGAGATCGATCCCAGTTTCGTCGTGACGCATCACCTGAGTCTGGATGAAGCGCCCGACGGATATGACATTTTCCGTAACAAGGAAGACGAGTGCATCAAAGTGGTGCTCAAGCCGTGATGCTCTGCTTATCTTCGTAGGACCAAGGCAGCCCTGCATCTTCGACTCATCAGAGCAATGCTCTGCACTCCCTTCGCCTGGTAGCTTTTAGGCAAAAGGCTTCGCGCCCCATTTTCCTGACGGCACGCACAACCGCAGAAAAAGTTGGCTTTGTGGCTTGAAACTTGGCAAACAGTGCGCTCGCACGGGCGAGCGGTTCCGTCCGCAGTTGCCACGAAAACACCTTACGCATGGCCAGAATGCTTCAGGCGGATTTCCTCGCGGCATTTCCCCATGCGTTGAGCACATGAGTAAGCAAAAACTACGATTTGGTCTGCCGAAAGGCAGTTTGCAGGAAGCCACCATCGAAAAGATGGCCAAGGCCGGCTTCAATATTTCTGTCAGCAGCCGTTCCTATATTCCCTATGTGGATGACGAGGAAATGGAGATTCGCCTGATTCGAGCGCAGGAAATCAGCCGTTACGTCGAGCACGGTTATCTGGATTGCGGCATCACCGGACACGATTGGATTGTGGAAAATGGCTCGAAAGTCCATGAAGTTGGTGAATTTCTTTTCAGCAAAGTTTCCCGCCGCCCCGCGCGTTGGGTGCTGTGCGTTCCTGAAAATTCACCGGTCAAATCGGTGAAAGATCTGCAAGGCAAACGCATCGCCACCGAAGTTGTCAATCTAACCAAGAAATATCTCAAAAAGCATGGCGTTAAGGCGGACGTGGAATTTTCCTGGGGCGCGACCGAGGTCAAGGCGCACGAACTGGTCGATGCGATTGTGGAGGTGACGGAAACCGGTTCGTCTTTGCGCGCCAACAAATTACGCATCGTCGATGAGTTGCTGAGTTCCACGCCGCGGCTGATCGCCAACACCAGTTCCTGGAAGGACAAATGGAAGCGGCAGAAGATTGAGACCATGGCGCTGTTGTTGAAAGGCGCTTTGGATGCCGAAGCCAAGGTCGGCTTGAAGATGAACATTGCTGAGAAGAACCTTGCAAGTTTACTGTCAAGCCTGCCAGCATTGCGCAATCCGACCATTTCCAGCCTGAGCCTCAAGGGGTGGGTGGCGGTTGAAACGATTATTGACGAACATGTCGTTCGTGAATTGATTCCGCAGTTGAAAGCGGCAGGCGCGGAAGGCATCATTGAATATCCGCTCAACAAAGTGGTTTACTGATTTAAGTCAGAAGAATAGAAAAAGCCTATGGGTTCACTGAAAAAACGTCGGAAAGCAAAAATTAACAAGCACAAGCGGCGCAAGAAGCTCCGCCAGCATCGCCATAAGAAGCGTACCTGGCAGAAGTAGTTTCTGCTGACCGACAGCTAACAATTGGCGCAACTCGTTTTTCGCGGGTTGCGCCCCTTTGGTTTATACTACCGCATGCTGTTTCGTTCAGGTTGCAGGTGGATCGTCGTTTTGGCCGCAAGCGGTTTGCTGGTCGCCGGATGTCACACTCCTCTCCCCGGGTCCAGTTCCTCCTCTGATCAGTCCCTTCCGTTTGCTCGCACGGAAAAACCCGATGCCACGGTCGATGCGGTAGAAGCGCACGCTCACTATGGAACGGCGTTGATCTTGGAAATGCGTGGCGAAACGGAACCGGCGCTCGCCGAGTTCTATGAGGCGGCCATTCGCGATCTGGACAATGAAGCTCTGATTCTCGAAGTCTCCCGCCGTTTGCTGCAAGGGAAACAGACCGAAAAAGCTTTGGAACTGGTTTCTCGCGCCACTGAGCGACCGAAGGCCTCCGGCAATTTGTTTGCGCGACTCGGGTTCATTTACTTCCAGTCAGGGCAGGGCGACCTTGCCATCCGGGCCAATCGCACCGCGATCAAACGCGAACCGAGATCGCTGGTTGGCTATCAGAATCTTTTTCTCATCCACGTTCAAAACAAGAATCCTCAGGAAGCCCTAAAGGTGTTGGATGACGCGGCGCGAGTCCCGAACACAAGTTCCGAATTCCTGATCGGGCTCAGTGAACTCTATGTGAGTTTCAGCCTGCAAAACCCCGCCCAACGCGACACGGCGCGGGCGCGCGGGCTGGCTGTATTGCAGCGGGCCGCAAAATCGGCATCGACTGATCTGCAACTGCGGCTTCGGCTCGCCGACGGTTTCAATATGCTCGGCCAGGACCAGCCGGCCGCGGAGATTTATCAGGATGTTCTGAAGCAAACGCCCGACGTGCCGATGCTGCGCGAAAACATCCGGGCTAAATTGACCGACATTTATATCCGCAGCCGCGATCACCAGCGTGCAAACGAACAGCTGGAAAATCTCGTCCGCGAAAATCCAACCGATGCTCAGGCGAATTACTTCCTGGGGAGCATCGCATACAGTGACACCAACTATACGAAGGCGGTGGAAAGCTTTTCCAAGGTCATCCTGCTGGACCCGGAGTTTGAGCAAGCTTATTACGACCTCGCAAGCGCCCAGCTGAGCAGTGACCAGATGGCCGACGCTCTGGCCACGCTGGAAAAAGCACGCGAGAAGTTCCCGCAAAAGTTTTTTGCGGAATACCTCACCGGCCTCGCCTTCAGCCAGAAGAAGGATTTCACCAATGCGGTGAATCATTTCACGGCGGCGGAGGTGATCGCCCAGGCGACGGATCCGAAACAGTTGAGCGATTCGTTCTATTTCCAGATCGGCTCCGCGTCGGAGCGGAAAGGGGATTATGTGCAGGCGGAAAAGTACTTTGAGAAGTGTCTGGAGTTGTCACCTCACCTCAGTGAAGCGCAGAACTACCTCGGTTACATGTTGGCCGAGCGCGGCGAACAACTCGAACGCGCGCGGTCACTGATCGAAAATGCACTCCAGGCCGAGCCCAAGAACGAAGCCTATCTCGACAGCATGGGTTGGGTGTTGTTCAAGTTGAATCGACCGAAGGAAGCGCTTGGATACATTCTGGAATCAATCAAGATTTCGCCGGAAGAGGACGCGACACTGTACGATCATCTAGGCGACGTTTATTCCGCCTTGGATCAACCGGAGAAGGCTCAGGACGCGTGGCGCAAGTCGCTTTCGTTGGAGCCAAATCCAAGTGTCGTCCGAAAGCTCTCACCCGCTTCCGCCCAGGGCAAGACCGCCCAATGAACTATCATTTCCGCAAACACTACACACGCGACGAAGCGCGCGAACTCCTGCCACAAATCCGTGAATGGCTGGAAGCGCTGGAGCAGTCGCGCCGCCGCATGGAACCGTACGACGAACGCATCGGCGAGTTGCTTGATTCCGGTTGCGATGTGGGCGGTGAGGTTGCGAACAACTGGGTTCGGATCCTGGCCGCCATGCAGGAACTGTTGCGCGAGTTCGAGAGTCGAGAGATTCAAATCAAGGATTTGGAGCGCGGCCTCGTGGATTTCCCGGCGCTGATCGGTGACAAGGAAGTATTTCTCTGCTGGGAAAAAGATGAGGACGATATCGAGTTCTGGCATGACATCGACGCGGGCTACGCTCATCGAGAGCGTTTGTAGCTAGAAAAGCCAGCTCCGGTAGATTTCGTAAACGTTCAGCTTTCCGCCTGGCCAGTAGTCATTCGAAGCGAAATCAAAGGTCCGGCTCGAGCGATCAAAAAGCAGCGTCTTTGGCTTGTCCGGCTTGTTGGGATCGTAGGCGATGAACTCGATCGACTTGTCACTTTCATGCGCATCGAAAATCAGCAGCGCGTGATTGATGGTCAGTTGTGGAAAGCGGATGACGTGAACGACGGGTGGACGGTTTTCCTTCAGATCTTCCAGGATGGTTTCGGCGGCGCGATCTTGGCTGGCGCGGCTGAACGGCATCACAATTCTCCAATGCCCGCGCTGAAAGTAGCTCTGCCAGGCACCGCCGCATTCCGATTTCAACAGTTTTTCCTGAGCTTCGCTGAACGCTCGCAGATCCGTGTAACCGGGAATGACGATTTTGTTTTCCTCCGACAACACTCGCGTGGGATCAAGGCTGACAACCTCCCGGATCAATCGACGGTAAGTCGCCTCATCTGCAATCGGCTTGGCGGGATCAAACCGTGCGTGTTGAAAGAACTGTCGCGCTGAGCGCGTCACCACAAAACAGTGATGCGTATAATCCGGCTCCGGTTCGTGCCGCTCATGGACCCATTTTCCCTGGTCATCATAGTGGTAATCCCAGACCAGTTGATTGGCAAAAGCGAAGGTGTCGGTCTGAAAATCGAATGGTCGCGAACCGACGAATTGCTGACGACCGGCGCAGCCGCACAAGCAGAACAAAAGCAGAAGCAACGCGGTGAGCGTCGCGAGTCGGGAAGCGAGACAGTCTTCTCGTGGAAAGGCTTCCGAAGCAATTGCGCCCGGGGAGTTGACGGTGCGGCGTTGAAGATTGTGCCAGGGCGCTCTTTTGCAGTTCGGACAGTTGACTTCAGACTTCATATCATATCGGACTTGCTCCAGAACCTATTCGTGCGCTACCTAACTGGCAATGCTGTACGAACGTTGGCGCCAGGTTGCGCGCGATCATTCAAAAGCCATCGCCTTGCGCGATCTGGCTTCGGGACAGCAATGGACATTCGATCAACTGGCCCAAATTGCCGGGCAGGGAAGCTCGGGTGAAGGGCAGTTTGCGTTTCCGCACGGAGTGGACCCGGATTTTATTTTCAAGGTTCTCTGGGCGTGGCGCGACGGACAGATCGTCTGCCCGTTGGAGGACGCTCAGAACCCGCCTGCGATTGCGCCGGGACTGCCGCCGGAGGTCGTTCATTTGAAAACCACTTCGGCGACATCGGGCGATGCTCGAATGGTTGCGTTCACTGCGGCGCAGTTGATTGCAGATGCTGAAAATATTGTCGCCACGATGGGCTTGCGTCCAGAATGGCCCAACCTCGCGGTCATTTCCCTCGCGCATTCTTATGGGTTTTCCAATTTGGTTCTGCCGCTGTTGCTGCATGGGATTCCGCTGATCCTTGTGGGTTCGCCGCTGCCGGAATTGTTGAAACGCGCCGCCGCCATGGAAGAGTCGGTCACGCTTGCCGCCGTTCCGGCATTGTGGCGGATGTGGCAGGATGCCGATGCGATTCCCTCGAACGTGCGGTTGGCCATTTCCGCTGGCGCATCCTTGCCGCTGGCGTTGGAACAGAAGATTTTTTCCACGCGCCAGCTTAAGATTCACAACTTTTATGGCAGCAGTGAATGTGGCGGCATTGCCTACGATGCGAGTTCAGTTCCACGACTGGACCCGACGTGCGCGGGTTCGCCGATGCGCAATGTCGACCTGTCCATTGCTGAGGATGGTTGCCTGAAAGTGCGCAGCCACGCCGTCGGGCTGACTTATTGGCCGGAGCCGAGTGCGAATCTGCGCCCGGGAGTTTTCCGCACCAGCGATCTCGCGCGGCTTTCTGATCAGCAGGTTTTGCTGTGCGGACGCGTGGGTGACCAGATCAATGTCGCGGGCCGCAAGGTTTCGCCGGAATCGATTGAGAAAATTTTGTCCACGCATCCGGCGGTGCGGGAATGTCTGGTTTTCGGCGCGCCGATCAATGACGGCCAACGCTCGGAACTGATCGTTGCCTGTATCGTTTCTCATTTCGCAGCGTCCGAGGAGTCGTTGAAGCAGTTCATGCTGGAAAAGCTTCCGGCGTGGCAGGTTCCGCGAGAGTGGTGGCTCGTGGATTCACTGGCAGCCAACCAGCGCGGCAAGGTGTCGCGAGCGCACTGGCGCAAGCGTTTCATGGACCTGACAGCGGCAGGCGAGAACATGCCTTGAGTGGCTGTCGGGAAGGCTCGCTAAAACCCGACGAATTCCAGAGCCGTTTTTCGTCACCCCGGCAATCAATCCTCACATTGAAGCCGTTGAACCGGCCTGTGAGCGGTGCTAACTTTTCCCAAAAAGGAATGTTATGAAAAAATCCGTTTTTAGTTTCGTGGTTGCAACCTTGGTTTTCAGTTCTGGATTTGGTGTCGCTTTGGGGCAGGACAAGGCGGCCCGCGAGCAGTTGGAAACGCGAACTCATGAGGTAAATCAAACCGCCAAAAAGCAGGGCATGGACCTCAGCCTGCAACGCATCTCCACCGAAACCGGTGTTCCGCTCGAACAGGTTCAGGCAATGCACAAAAAGCATTCCGATGTTGGCGCGGGCGGCCTGATGATCGCTTGCGTGCTGGCCAATGAAACCAAAAAGGCTCCGGAAGAATTCCTGAAAAAGAATGCCGGTGGCAAAAGTTGGGCCGCGCTCGCAAAAGAGAACAATGTCTCGGTCGATAAATTGAACGAACGGTTGAGTCGTCTCGAAAACGCGATCGGCACGGAAAAGATTAAAAGCGGGAAATCGAAAAAATCCAAATAACGGCCGAGTTTTCTCTTTGAACTGAGCCCATCAGCCAATCAGCAGCAAAAAACGGGCGACAAAGGCGTCGCCCGTTTGCTCTGAAGCTGGAAATCCGGGAGCTGGTTCAGTTGCGCGCGGGTTGCCGTTCCTTACGACGCAGTGTGCGCAGGTGATTGAAGCCAACCAGGCGGCAGCGTTGCTCGTCCCAGAGCCGGAACGTAAAGGATTTGAAACTGGTCAGCAGCGTTACCGGTTCCACGGTTTGAAACAGCGGTTCGGCGTTGTGACATTTCTCCAAGTGGTAGTTGGGAATGCGCGGGCTCAAGTGGTGGATGTGGTGGAACCCGATATTGCCCGAGAACCATTGCAGCAGACGTGGCAATTTGTAGAACGAACTTCCCTTCAGCGCAGCCGTGGCGTAATCCCAATCTTCACCGCGCTGCCAGTAAACTCCCTCAAACTGATGCTGCACGTAGAACAGCCAGACGCCCGCGGAGGCGGCGACTGCAATGACGATCAATTGAATGATGAGATAATCTTTCACGCCGAATACGAGGCTCAAGCCGCTGGCCATCACGAACAGTCCCAGGTTGGTCCAGTAAACGGAGAAGGTTTCCTTGTTGCCGGCTTTGGGGGCGTGGAAGCGTTGCATAACGACAAACAGGAAGAGCGGCGCGATCAGAAATAAAACGAACGGATTGCGCGCCAGCCGATAAGCGAAACGTTTCCAGCGCGAGGCTTCCAGGTATTCCTGCACCGTCAAAGTCCAGACATCGCCCGTGCCACGCCGATCCAGATCGCCGGCCGTCGAATGGTGAATCGCATGTTCCCAGCGCCAGTGAAAATACGGGGTAAAAGTAAGCAATCCCGTGACGGCTCCGACGATGTGATTGGCGCGTTGGGATTTGAAAAATGAGCCGTGGCCGCAATCGTGGAAAATAATGAACGTCCGCACCAAAAAACCGCCTGCCAAAACCGCCAGCGGAACGGTCAGCCACCAGGAGATTTGATGCGTCACATACATCAGAAACCACAGTCCGATGTAAGGGACGACGGTGTTGATGATCTGCCAGGTGCCGGCTGCGACGGAGGGCTTTTGGTAACGGGCGACAATCTGCTTCCAGCCGGTGGTGTCTGGTTGATTTTCAGTCGCAATATTCGTTTCGGTCGTGGACATAAAAATTTGAGGGTCAACCTAGTCGACCCGCGACAAAACGCAACTTTCAATCCAATTTTTTTTGGGCCAGAAATCAGCGGGTTTGATTCCGCTTCAAAGACGCCGCCGGACCCAATTCGGTGTTCAAAAAAACGGATTGTGCGAGTGCTCTTCCGCCACGGTCGTCAGCGGCCCGTGACCGGGGCAAAT
>JBQCEJ010000019.1:0-7758 GCA_051960355.1 Verrucomicrobiota bacterium
CTTGTTGCTGCTGAAAACCAATAGAACCGCAGAATTTGTAATGGTCAGGAAAAGACTGAATCCTTGCGGCCTCACGAACAGACAAACCTCGATCGTGAAATGGATGAATAAGCATGTTTTTTCGGTAGTTTCCAATCACCACAGAAGGCTTTTTCGGATCAAGCCGATGGTAAATTCCAGTATGGCACTCGTAATTAGCGCGATAGTTTTTCATCAGCTTCGGAGGGATATCTTTCCAATTACTTCCTTGTTTTACGTATTTGTATCGTCGCACAACAAAATCAGCATTCCTAGTGACAAGATTTCCAGTAACCATCTGTTCCCCGTTTCGCAACTGGCGAACGTACGCTGATTTGGCAATGCACTTGTAAGGGAGGAGTTCCGTGCTGGCACCATTCGGCAAATCAGGTAGATCTGCCAGAGCACGAACCACTGGTATCGGTCGGGCGGTAGCTCGCTCCGGCATCGGAACTTCAATGCCATGCCGAGATCCGATGACGAAAAGGCGTTCCCGCTTCTGTGGCACGCCAAAATGCGCCGCGTTTAGAATCCCCTTCGAAAGAGTGTATCCAAGTTCCCGAAAGCTCTCCAGAACGAGCTCTAGGAAAGCCCCTTGCTCAGTTTCAGCAATTCCTTTTACATTTTCGAAAACCACCCAATCAGGACGCCACAGTTTCGCTATGCGGACGAATTCACGAAACATCCAATTTGCGCGATTGGCTCGGCTTCGGGTACGTTGGTTTGAAGTGGAAAAGCCCTGACATGGAGGCCCCCCAAATAGCACTGTTTGCTGTTGATAGGGACAAAGCGGAATTTCTCGAAGTTTACGGATATCTTTCCGGTACAGATTGACTTCCGGATGGTTGGCCGAGTAAGTCTCGGCAGCATGCGGCTCCGCTTCTACAGCAAAAACCATGTTGATGCCAGCCATCTTTGCTCCCAAACTCATTCCACCAGCTCCGCAAAATAAATCGACGCCAATCAATGGTTCACTCCAATAACAATTCGTATTAAATTACCCCGAAAGGCGTCAAAAATCGCAATTCGCTAAAAAAAAGCAAGTCTGCATTTATACCGGTCACGCATTCGAGTGCATTGGGATAGAACGCTCCTTTATCCTTTGGATCCTACCAGGTTGCGGCTGATTCAGGGAGGTTCGATTCAAAGCGCCGCAACCGCGTTGCGGTTGTTTCGCATTCGCACCGGGTCACCCAAGGTAGGCGCCGCGCCAACCTTGGGCTGAACGACGGAATCCCGTTGGGATTCTCATTGGGAAACGCCTTCCTGAGTTTGCGCAGCCTGTAGGCGTACGGCTACGGGACAAAAAACTTTCCTGAAGATTCTTCTCTTTATCGGTCACCAGCCGCGGAACGGGGTGTAAAACGAAATCGAATCTGAAACGTGAAAAGCAAAACGTTGTATCGTAAACGTAATTTTTAATGTCATGAAAACAGCAGTTACTCTCCCGATGGATGCGGCCACCACCACGTTTTTCCGCACTGTGCTCGGCACTGTCAACCAGGTGCTGGCCAGTTATGATCCGGCCCAGCTGGAAGAGCCGTGGAAAACGCACTACCTCCAGATCAAAAGCGATTACGATTCCGCGCTCAAGGATTTGCCGCCGACCGATCAGGCTCCCCTCGCCCTCAACGCCAGCAATCATCTGCAATGCCTCTACTCGATGCTGAGCAACACGAGCGCCATGTGCTCGTATCTCAAGAGCACGATGGCGAGCATGAAGCCCAGCGCCGAAGTGCTGGCCAGCGCGGTGGAGACGGGCGTCGCCCAGCGCATTGCCTCCGGCGATCTGGTGCCCAAGGCCGAACTGGACTCGCGCATCAGCACGGCCGTGGAGGCTGAAATCAGCCGCCGGACGACCGCGGGCGAATTGATCCCCAAGGACACGCACGCGCAACTGTGTTCAGTGGCCAAAGAGGGCGGCATCAAGGAAGGCCGTGAGGCCGCCTCCGTGGAATTCAAGGCGGAACGGGAACGCACGCAGACGATTGCCACGCGCAAGGAAGCGTTGCAGACGGCGAGCCTGCCGGGCGTTACCGCCGATGTCGAGGCGCTGATCCTCAAATCGCTGGGCGGATCGGAGGAAGAGTTCAATGCGTTCAAGGCCACGGCCAAGGCGCGGCTCGACAAGTTCACGGCAGCGGGTGTGGTTTACAACAGCCAGAACCCGGTCTTCGCGAAGATCTACCTGCCGGAAGAACAATTCAAAGTTTTTGAGGGACTGTTCCTAGATCCCGCCATTGTCGGCGGCGGTCATGAACCGTTCGCAAAAGGGCCATCTGCCGGCAGCCAGCCGACCGGCGCGATGCTTGTGTAACTCGGCTGACACACAATCCACACAAACATTATGGCAGAGTCTCAATTCGAAATCACCAAACGGAGCCCTCGCTCCAACTACTCCATGCTGACCACGCCCGCGACGGCGTGGAAGCGCGGTCAAGCCTTCCAGGAAGGCGCAACGGCGGACAGCGCAGTGCTGGCCGATGGCACCCGGCCGATCATCGGTTTTGCCACCCGCAACGGCGAGGTTGGCGGTCCCGATCTGGCGTATTCCTTCTGGCCCAACCAGCTCGAAGGGCCGATCAACTGCGGCGATGAAGCCTCGTTTGAGGACGCCGAAGAGTTTGAAGCCGAGGGCGACGATTACCTCGATGCGAGCGTCGATGGCACCATCGCCATTGGTGACAAACTTTCGTTCGCCGACGGCAAGCTGATTGAGGCTGCCGCGGGCAAGATCGCGGAATACATGGTCGTTGGGAAACCGGCTGTGAAGGATTCCGGCAACGCGGTCCGAGACAAGGCCCGCCGCATCAAGGGCGAAACCATCCCAACCCCGTAATCCCGAAGGCTGAAACAAGTCAAACCGACCTGAATCCAATATCGAAACCATGAACGCAATGAATCTAACCATGCCGCAGCTTCAGACCTTTCTGAATTACTGCGCCAATCGCGCCAAGTCCATGACCGGAAACATTCTGGTCAAGGGCCAGGATGGCAAAATGCAGGTCTGCTCGCTCTCGACGGAACTGCCGAAGTTTTTCTCCGAGCTGCTCCAGTCCACCAACGATCCCAAAAAGATCGCCGAGCGCAACGAGTTCCTCACCCGGGCGCTGACCGATCCCAAGGTGCATCAGCAGCTCTGCGCGCTGCGCGTGGAGACGTTCAACAACTTCGTCTATGCGACGCAGAACATCATCGATTTCTACTTCGAGACGGTGACGCTGCTGCAGGACGAACGTCCGGCGGAAAGCAACACCACGCAGAACGAGATCAAGTGCTATTACAACGGGCCGGAAGGCAATCCGAAGATGGTGAAGATCGACCGCGAGGACGAGCACGAGCTGAAGAACCTCCACTATCTCACCACGGAACCGGTCCGTTACAAGAAGGTGGACATCTATCGCGGCACGATCGTGGACGCCGCGCTTCAGACGATCAACCTCGCCTATGACTGGAAGAACAAGGCGGAAGGCATCGCGTTCGCGCTGTTGACCAATGGCTCAACCATCTTTGGCAACTTCACATTCACCGGCAAGAAGCAGAACTACCCGTACGTGGCGAACAGCCGCATCAATACGGACAATCTGCCGACCTCGAACGATCTGGCCGTGACCGGGATCAGCGGCAGCACGAACCTGGAGCTGAGCGCGTTCGACAAGGTGATCGGTTATTGTGCCAAGTGGGCGGGCTCCAATCCGGCCAACGAATTGAAGCCGACCGGCCGCGTGCTGGTGCCGGGCAGCGACCTTGAAACCTTTGGCTCCACCATCAATGCCGTGGGTGCCAAGCCGACCGTGCCGGCGGAGAAGATCCTCGCCGATGGCTGGGTGGGCGTTCACTACAAGGGCGTCGATTGGGTGCTGATCCCCGACAACACCCTGGCCCCGGGAACCATGTATCCCGAACTCAACATCAAGCCGGGCCGCGTGTTCTACAAACCCTCGCTCGACAAAGAAGAGACCAAGGACGTCGGCCAGAACGAGCAGGAAAAGGTGATGCAGAAAGTCATCGGCTTCTCGCTCAACAGCGCCAATCGCCGAAACATTTGCCGCGTGAAATATCGCAGCTAAGCCGTTGGGGACGCGGGCAACCGCGTCCCCTTCCATCCAACCGCAATCGATTTTTAAAGTATGAAATACGAACCCAGCAGCCTTCTTTCCGAGGACATTCAAATTGCCGCAGCCGCGTATCTCGGCGGCGAGTTTGCCTGTTTCATGACGCACGAACGGGCGGTGCTCATCGGTACCGTGGACATCTCGGACACGGACACCGGCATCTACACCCCCACTCCGGGAGCCAGCATCAAGGCAGCCGGCGCCGACCTGCAAATGGTGGCGTTGCGCCCGATTCTTTCCGATGTGGCCCTGGAGATTCTGTTCGCAGGGATGGACGACACCGGCACTCCGGTGTCCATGAATGGCACGGCCACGTTCGAGCCCCCGGCGCGCGCCGAAAACCAGAGCTTCAACTTTGCGCGTCATTTCGCCAAGGACGTCGTGCCGGCGGTTGTTGGGAAGAAATTCACGGCAATCACTTCGCTGACGTCGGTGACCGGCGGCGGCAAGAACCAGAAGATCGGCATCTATCAGCTGCCGGAAGCGGCGGACTATTCGCTGATCCTGGCCACCACCGATGTGAACTTCAACACCAAGAGCCGCAAGGCCATTGGCATTGATGCTGGCATGGAGGCGGATTACTGGATCAAGCGCGGCAAGACGCAGGCCGGCGAGTTGAGCATTGGCAGCAAGCTGCAAGGCTTTGCCGAGGGCATGGCTCGTTTCGACGGCGCCAAAGCCACGTGCATGCTGGTCGGCATCAAGGATGGCGAGCTGACGGGTGATCGGCTGGTCTTCACCGATTACGTTTGTTCTCTGAGCCCCAAGCTGCCGGATGGCGAAGGCGAGGCGATGGCCGAGGCGACTGGCAAATACAAGGAAGCCCTGTTCTTCATCGCGCCATAAATCTGAGGCCTTGCGGCTGCGGCACGCAGGCTTCAAGGCGGCAACGGGTAATCTCGTTGCCGCCTTTTTTGTAACAAAACCATGACCAACTTTCCCGCCAACCTTGATGTGTTCGTCAATCCGCAAGCCGGTCAGGCCATGGATGCCCCGGGCGTCGAGCATGATGTGCAACATGCCAATGCGAACGATGCGATCGCGGCGATCCAGGCGAAGCTCGGCAAGACGGGTTCGGCGGTCACCACGTCGGTCGATTACCAGCTCCGCCGGATCTACAACGGCCCCAAGCTGCGCGTCAGCTCGGCCGGCGCGCTCCAGCTCCTGTGTGCCGATGACAATTCCTGGCATGAACTGATCGTCGTCAAGTTAGGCGACCAATACTCGATCGATGTCGATCAAACTCCCCTTTCCTGATTTTATGAAATTGAAACGTATCCTCTTCTGTTTTCTGTTCCTGTTCCTTTGGGTGGTGTCCGTGCGGGCGCAAACCGTGAGGGTGGATGGCAGTGGCAATCTGGTCGGTGCCTATTCGAACTTCTTTTCGGTGAACGCCCAGCTCTGGATCAAGGAACTGGTCTCGCGCCGCTATCTGACCAATGGAATGGCGCTGACGAACCTGAGCAGTCTGGGCGGCACGAACGGCCAGATTCCCTATGCCAACGCCGCGGGCGGCATCAGTTGGAGCAATGCGCCGTCGGGCGGCGGCGGTGGTGGAAACACCGTGGATGGGATCACCAACAATCAGGTGGGTGTGGCTCTCAGCGGCACCTTCACCGGGACCGGCACCGGCCTGTCGTTGGACGCCGGGCAACTTGGCACCGGAACTGTGCCGGATGCGCGCCTGGCAGGTTCCGTGGTCCGCAGCAACAACGCGGGAGCGCTGAGTTTCACGAATGCGAACAATCAGTTCACCGGCCAGTTTACGGCGTCGGGAACCAATCGCGCCGGGCTGATTCTGAATGCTATGACTACCGCGCAGCGCACCGCCTTGGGTGAGAACGCGGCAGTGGATGGCGCGCTGATCTACAACACTCAAAAAAGTGCATTGGAATACTATACGTGGGGTGGTGGTTATGGCAGTAGGTGGTCTAAATTAACACCGATCGATGTTTTTTCTCCGCCCTTGAATTTATTTCAGGATCTCGATGGCAAGCAGAATATCCTGTATATGGATCGATCCAGTTCCATCTCGGATGGCTACCTCGGAGCGGCAGACTTTGCCAAGTTCAACGCGGCCGTCGCGACGAATGATTCGCGCGTGTTGAACTTGACCAACCAGCTCAGCCGGTTCGCAGGCTCCAATTATTACGTTGGTCCGGGCCTGGTCCTGCAAACCACCACGAACGCCATTGCCATCTTCAATTCGGGCAATCCGGTTTACGACGGTGTCTATGCGCGCCTGTCCTCCACGCTCTATTCCAACAGTGTGAACGGGGCGATCCTCACGTTTCAGAATCCCACGTGGTATCTGCAATCGGCCAGCGCGGTAAACCAGTATAGTTCCTCGTCGCTCTTCAGCTCGAGCTGGACAGTCGTGAGCGGCACAGCGCCCGGGCCGGGCAGCGGTTACGCCGCGGCGTTCAATCTCAACGGCGTGCAGTTCACCGGTTCGTGGAACTCCACCAATCTCAACAGCCTGTTGCAGGCCCTGACCAACAGCCTGGGCAGCGCTGCATTTCAGGCGCGCACGGCTTTCCAGCCTTCCAGCGCAACCCTCACCAATCTGGCCGCCACCGGCGCGTTCACGAACGGGATGGCAGCGGGACCCGGCATCAGCTTTTCCACGAACAGCGGTGTTCTGACCATCACGAGCGTATCGGGTTCTGGCACCGTGACCAGTGTGGCCATCACCGTGCCATCGGATGAAACGGTGATTGGCTCACCGATTACCAGCTCCGGCACCATTGCGATCAGCCGCAATGCGCAGGGTGCCAATCAATTTCTGGCCGGGCCGAGTTCGGGCGGTTCGGCGGTACCAGGCTATCGGGCGATCACCGTGGGCGATCTGCCTTATACGCCGGCACCGAGCAATTACAATGGAGTAGTCGGCGCCTTGGGATTCACGCCGGCGACGAATGTCGTCGTCACGGCACCTTACCGAACGAACATTGTTGCGTGGTCGGATGGCTTTGCCAATTTGAACAACTGGAGGAAGATCGCACCGGATTCTTCGTTTTCGATCGTCGGCGGGAAAGTGCGCCTCGGCAACTACATGGATTACTTGCACGGTTACGGAAACTATCTAGTAGCCACGAATTGGGTGTCCGCTCTAAAAAATGTTTGCGTCACCTTCGATGTCACTCCGGTTACTCAGTCCGCGATTGGCTTCGGTTGGTATTTTGAAGATGACCGCGCCTCCGCTGACGACACTGTGCTGCTGTTTGCTATCGGCACTGGAATCGGAGCAGGCGAAAAAGCGAATGCGGAGGTCTATTACGGACGCACCAACTTGCTGGACAAGATCGCAGACGCGTCCATGAAACTATTTCCGTTCAGTGTTGGGGACTCGCTGCATGTCAGGCTTACGCGCCGAGAAACCGTCCACGAGGTTTACGTCACCAACAGCACGACTGGCGCAGAACTGCTCTATACGTATCAAACAGCCTTAAATCCCGCGCAGCGCAGTGACGGGATTTCCTATGACTTGAAAAACGAGTCGTTCTGCTTGTGGTCTATCAGCGGCACCAACGACGTGGATAACGTCGTTTTCAACCAGCAACCGATCTGGCCGGGGAACACGTTGTTGCTTTGCGCTTCGATCACGAGCGGCCAGATGGCAGAG
>JBQCEJ010000020.1:0-2803 GCA_051960355.1 Verrucomicrobiota bacterium
ACGCCGAGTATTTGTTCCAGCGGACACGATCATTGATGACGAGGAGGAGCGAGAGCTTGGCGGTGCATATTCGGATTCACTCGTTATCGAGCTTTCCAGCTCTGACGTTCCCGACGCGCTTTCGCGTTTGTATTGCGAGGAGGCCACGCTGGAGGGTTACGATTTACGCCATGAGCCGCCACCTGTTTACGGAAGTTTTTTGTTTTTATGGTGGGATTGACGGCAAACGGACAAAGATAGCTTTGGCCGACGAAGGAGCGCCGGAGCTATCGGTGGTTGAACGAGCCCGGTAAGATTTTGAACTCCTTGTCTTTTCCTTTTGTGCCACTTTTCCGTCAGCTCCAAGGTGCCGTGTTGCCCCGGAAATCGTTTGTCGCAACGGCCCATCGCCCAAGCCCGACGGCTGCCCCTCGAATGCCGGTTCAACCTCTGGAACCTGGCGAAAACCCCGATCCTCACCATGTTTTCCCGCGACCGACGGCACCGCTCCGGTTCACGCTGCTTGCGGTTATCAGCGCGGCCCATGCTGATATACGTGAGTTCACAGCCACTTGCGCAACCGGATGTAAGGCAGTTGCCCCAGCACTTCTCATTTGCGGGGCGCGGCTGTGTCGACGACCTGCCGCAGCACCTGAATCAACACCAAGCCGTTGGAACTTTGCGATACGCTGCGGCTGGCGAGGACGACACCGCCGCGCTCCGGCTCAAAGGCCTGTTACGGCAGACCTCGATGGATTTGGCGGGTGCGATGGACACGGCGATGGAATCTTTGTGGACGTCCAGACCGCTGTAGTGAATGATTGAGGTCATGGGTGTTTGGTTTCTTTCATGGATGGTTCAGGCGCGACAAACGTCTTTTATACTGCGGATAGGTCGGCACACACCGATAACCCGCGCAACCACATCAAACACCCACTCTTTCACTTTGTTAAGCCATAGGGGCTAGGCAGCATGCGAGCACTGCTTACATTTCTAGCCCTTGGACTTGCTGCGAGTCTGGTCTCTGGTTGCGCGAGCTCACAGAGTCCTCGACCTCGCGCCGACTCTACAGAGGTTATCGAGCAGGTCAGGAGCAGAGTGCTTGAGTTGCCGACTCTGGACACCGCTTCGCGAGAGATGATTCAGACGAACGCCCCAAAGATTTGGTTTGTTGGTTTACCTTTTGGCGGGGATTACACTTTCCAGTGGTTGATTACCTCCAATCGCACAGTGGAGCTTCACGCCAGCAGCAGCCTTCAGTATTTCAGCGATCGAGCAGTCGTCCGTGAGCCTGTTGTTTCGCGCTATTGAGTATGGATGCACAAGAGTTGACACATAACGGACAAAGCCCCGATTCTCACCGTGGTTTTCCCGCGACCGATCAGGCGATAATCTTTGAGCTCGACGAGCTGTTGGAACTGGGAGATAGAAGGGAAGTTGATTTTCATCCCGGCAGGCTGCCGAGGAAACTGACAAAGGACAAAACCAGGTGAAACGAAATCAGACCTCCAACCCACCTGCAGCACAGCGGCTCAGTTCAACAAGGTCGGTGCAGGCAACAGTGGTGGGTCGTATTTTCGGTGAGCATTTGGTTTATCCGACATTTTTCCAGAAAGTCAGCATGAGTTTATTAGAATAGCCTAACCAATCGCGCGCTGGAGACAATCGTCGGGGGCGCTCCTGCTTAATTTTTCAAACTTTATCTCTTGAACATTCCTGAGCATCTGAAGTTCACGACGCGTGGATTTTCCGGCAAACGAGTCGGATATATTTTGTCGCTCGTGAGCTTTGCGCTCGTTCCGTCACACTTTTACATCTCTTGCCAAACGAGTGGCGCCGTTGCTGGCATTGCATTTGTCATCTTCGGCGTCACGATTATTTTTTCCTTGGTCAATCCTCAAGGCACGCCGCACAGATTACATCCAGTTGCCCTGGCCTTTATCGCCCTTGCAGGTCATACCCTTTGCTCCCATTGACTTTACACGACGCAGCGGCGTTTACCGCCACTTCGGCCATTTATTCGAAGGCGTCATCGTTTTCCATCCAGCCAGTGAAGCTTCGTTTGGATGTGTCGGCCCTGATCGGCATCTGAACGAGGGTTGCGTCGCGCCCTTTCAGGAGGCAAGCTGGAGAATTCCATTGCATGAAATTCGTCACGTCCGATAAGCCCCTCACCAGCACGACCGCCCGAAATTGCTTCATCGTCAATCAATTTGCCACGCCCGGCCTAGGCTCGGTTATGGGCGGACGGTTCGTGGCCGGGGTCGGGCAGATTCTGCTGGCGATCGTAGGTTTCCTGCTGGTGATCGCGTGGTTTGCCCTGACGATCAACGAGAGCTACAAACTCATGGACAGCGTCGGGGAACCAAAATCCTACACGTGGCTGGGAATCATCGGGGGAATTGCTTTTTCAGCTTCCTGGCTTTGGGCTTTGGTCAGCAGCATTCAACTGTTCCGTGAAGCCAGGCGGAACGAAACCGGCGCACCACCACCGATCCCCAAAAAATTCTGAACTGCGGCCGCTTCAGGATTCGATCGGGCCGGAGACGCCGATCTGATGCTTCAGACAATACGCCGCATTTTTCACGTACTTGTCCGCCCAATGTTTCACCCCGGCGCGCTCTTTGGCGGTCAAAGCGCGAACCACCTTGGCCGGCGCTCCGAGCACGAGTGAACCTGCGGGGATTTTCATTCCCTGCGTCACGAGCGCCTTGGCACCGATGATGGATTGAGCGCCAATCACGGCTCCATCAAGGATCACCGCGCCCATGCCAATCAGAACTTCAGTCCCGACGGTGCACGCATGGACCACAGCGGAATGGCC
>JBQCEJ010000021.1:0-10343 GCA_051960355.1 Verrucomicrobiota bacterium
AGAAAAACGTCGAATAGGATTAAGAGGCGCCAGGGTCTGCTCGGATGATATGCCGAGAACCGTCGCGCAAGACGGCGTGTATTAATCCGGGCGGCAGGCTCGCCAGTCTTTCGGCTGGCAACACGGGTTTTGCAACCGGGACAAGAACGCGCCCTTCCTCCGTCCGGGGGACTGACTCATCATCGCGCGGGAACAGTAGCGGTGCCGGAAATGGCGGCGTGATCGTCCGGTGGATTTGATAACTTGTTTTTGAGCCGAACGATTGTGCTGCGTATGCCGCCGAAGACGGGTCGCTAGACCCAAGAAACATTTGGGTGCCGCATAGGCCAACGATTTTGTCCACCAGCGGATGGGACGCTACGGCCAACAGACTGGAGATACCCTGTGTCGAAAGGATCACTCCGCACCTGCACCAGCGGCATACGTCCATCCAGTTTGCTTCGCACGCCTGACTGGCCGCCTGAGGAGTGAGAACCTTTTGGAATTCCTCCAGGATAACAAATACCGGCCGGGTTTGGTTGGTCGCTTTTTTTGGACGCGACAAAATCATCCTGGCAAAACAAGATTTGACCAAAGCCGCCGCCGGGAGCAACTCAACGGCGTTTTCCGCTTCGCCGACATCCAGAAGCACGATTTTTCCTTCGGAGACGATCCGGTTGAGATCCATTTCTTGTCGGCCTGGCTGCGGAATCAAAACATTGCGCAGCGGCTTGCGACCGAACGGGGCGAGAACGGGCCCGACGCTTGACGCAACCGACTGACGCGTGTTCGTCGCCAATGCAGCGTATTCCGAGAGCGAGGTTCCGAGTTCGCGATCCAGCACCACGGCCAAGTCGGCTGCCATCCTGGCGATTTCAGCGTCCGGTTTGGTCAAAAGGGAGCGGGAGCGAACCAGGTGGTCGAGCGTCAGTTTGCGTTGCGTATCATTCTCCGTGCAGAGAATGTATCGAGAGATTCCGACCAGAGTGCTGAGGACATCGTGCATGGCACGATCCCAAAACGGTTCACTCGTCTTTTTCAATTGCGCGGTGTCACCGCCGAGAAAATTCACAGCAGCGATAAGTTCATTGGCAACTTTGACATCGGTCCAATCCGGATCGAGTGGATTGAACGTGGCATCTGTGTCATTGGGTCCGATCACAACCAAATCTTTCTCTCGTCCGCATGCGCGCAATGCCTCTTCCAAGTACCCGCGCAGTTCCGAACCTTTGCCATCAAGGATGAACATTCCAGCTTTCGCTTCTTCGTCTTGAGCGTGTAATGCAGTTAGGCTTCTGAGCAACGGCCTAATGCAACAGCGTGATTTCCCGGAACCAGGACGGCCCGTGATCAGAACGTGAGAGAACAGATCTTCGATAGGGATTTTGATTCGGTGAAAGCAAATTGTCTCATCGTTCGGTTTCATGGCTGGTATTGAGTTTGTGACTTGGATTTTCCTGTTGGCGGGAAAAGGTTGGAACAATGCTGTCTGCGATTCCGGCGGAAATGGCCTGTGGGGCGGTCAGAACCTTTTGAGTTTTCCAGAATTCCGGATCTAGCCCGAGGTCTCGGATCAATTGGTGGAGTTCGGTGTGGATCAGATCGTGAGCCTGGTTGCGAAGAGATGGACACCCAGGATGAGGGGCCAAGCCAACAGACCCGTTAGGCAAGCAGAGGCATTGTGCTTCGTCGGTGCCGACGCAAACCAAGGAACGCGGTAGCAGGAACCTAAGACTCCGCTGACCGGCCGCAAGGATTAACGATTGATGAAAATTGAGTAAACCGATTCCAATCGTGCAAATGGGACTTCGAACAGACTGGATGACCCCGCAAAGCGCCAGGGTTTCTGCGGTGCCGATGGAACTCTGACGATTGCCGAACGTGCCAATGTAAAAAGTGATCGGGTCGCGCCACCTCCGAGAATCCGCGTTCATACGGAAGATTGCGTCGAATGTTACATCCAAAGAGGCGTGAGACACGCAAACAGTCCGTCCGCGAAGATCAAATAGTGGTTCCATTGGATTTCCTTGCGAGGCGTTGATTTAGATATGAGAGCACGATGCTTGCTGGCGATTGGCCCGATGCGTCCAACCGTTCTCCCATTTGAAAACGAAACGCGTAATCGTCTACCTCCGGAAGCGATGACAAAAGTTCTACAGCCCAGAGTAGATCAACATCTTCTATCCCAAGCGCCGCCGCCGACTTTTCAGGAGCAATGTCCCTGAACCATAAATAGAAAACCTGGCCCCTGTCGTTTACGCACACGGTTTCGAGCGTTTTCTTCAATTTCTCCCAATTTTTTCGCGACCATGTGTACCGGGCCCACCGGACTGCTTGGTAAGCGCAAAAAGCGTGGTTAGGATTTTGAAGTGTGGAGAGCCAGACGGCTTTATCTCGTGAGTGGGCATTCGGCTGCAACACGAGCGCGGCGCAGGCAGCATCCCCATTTTCACATGCGGCCAATGCCGTTTGTCGTAGCCATTTTTCGAGATCCGAGGCTTGCCCGACTGTTGCGAGCATTAAGCCTCCATATAGATTCAACTTGGAGAGAGCGAGTTGTGGAACCAGACGTTGGAAGCCGAAAATTTGCGACGTCCACCAAAGGAGTGAACCGTCGCCCTGAACACCATTGAGAATAGCCTCGCGTTCTTCCGGCAGGTGCAGACCCTCGGCCGCCAACCAGCTTCCTTCCGGTGAATTGAGCGCCACATCCAGCCATTGCCGACGAGTTTCACCATCAACAGAACTGCTGTGCAAATAGAGCATCAATCCCGCCACAATCGGATCCTTCACGGGGGGCGCTTGACTGGTTTTGCAGTCGAGGTGCAAACACATGGCTGTAAATTCACGCGACCGATTGAGCTTAGCCATCCAATCGGCATACTCAGGCATCCATTGCTCGGGAATGTCCGCTACGGAGAGTTTCATCTCCGCAAATAGCGCTGTGGGCGTAGCGGTTGTCGGACGTCTCGGCGCAACGCATAGAGTCGCTCCAGGCGATTCGAAATACGGTTGCGCGAGATAGTCGATTACCGACGGCGTCTCGAGGTGTTGCGCTACGCGTAGCGCTGCTTCCTTGGCGTTTTCAACTGAGAGTTTTGGGCCGCACATTTGCATCGGGAGCTGGTGTTGCGTGAGAGTGAATTCGATTGATGCGGGTTTAGGTGGGTTACGTTTCATTTTGGATTTTTTAATTTTGGGTTTTCCCTGTGTTCGCATTTCCCCTTTTGTACGCCAGCGACGGGTGGGCGGCTGGAAGCCGCCGTCCGGACTCCGATGTCTTTCACCACTCCGCCGGTCCAAGCCGCTGCCGGATGTACACGTCAAAGTTCTCCCGCCGCCGTCTGATTTCTGCCGATGGCATTCCCGCCTCTTGTCCCAACTTCCGAATCAAATGGTGCGACTCCCTTACGTAACTCTGAAGTTCCGCTGTGTTGACGCGGAAATAGATTTCGTCAGATTCCATCCTCTCGATTACCGAAAAATGATCTATGTGTGCCATGGCCTCCAGGCTGATGAAGCTATTTCCCAAATCGCAGAACCAGGGTGCGAAAGGCCATTTCTTTCGAAGTTTTCGCAGGAAGACCCTCATTTCGGGTATCACGAACGGAAGCCGCTTTTCACCGGCATAGCCGTAAAACAAAATTTGGAGTGAATCACAGTATTGGCGCAGGCCGAAAGAGCCCATCGTATTCACGTGAAAGACTTGAAGGAGACTTGAGAATTCACAGGGTTCGACTTGTTTTGTGCGTTCAAAGAAGAACTGGGTTTTAGGTGTTTGCATGCGTCCTTTCCGTTTTCAGCGAGGCTGGTGCGGCAAGGGCGCGAAGCGCGTGGACCGGCGTCGCTATCCGTTTTCCTTCATCTTGTCGAAGCGACAGAAGTTGCCTCCGGGTTGTAATTGGCGAAGCAACCTCGCAATTTCCCGATCCGATTTCCCTCGTATCAGGGTTTGGATCGCTCGGGTTTCGGCCGCGCTTTGAGAGTTGACGACCATTCTCTTTCTTCCTGCTTGAAGAGCGCGGATTATTCAATCCGGCAATCTCTCAGAGGTTTAACAGCGTCTGTCCCGCATGCGAATCGCGCCGGCGAAACGTGCATTCTTGAGCTGTTCACACGAGCGCGGATTTCGTATTCTGCGTCGCAGCAATGGGATCACTGGCGCTAGATTTATTCCGCGAGGTTCGCCCCGGTTTGTTTCGAGTTCTGGCGGGCCGGAATGCCGCCACCTACGTCGATGTGCTGGACGCGTTGGAAATCGAATCGAGCCAGCGCCACGAAGGAATGACGCGCGACGAGGCGCTCGCCATCGTGGGGGATAATTTAGCGCAACACCCCGAATTCAATCCCGACGAACCTGAAATCCAGGATGAAGCGTCGGGCGAATTCATTTCATTGCCGCCGCCGGAACGAGCACGGCGCGTCCTCGACTACCTTGCCCGAAAAGATGTTGGTTGGATTGAGGACATCCAGCTTCCGGACTGGCGACGCCGCATTCGCTTCGATGCACACGGCGCCACGTTGCTGGAGGCTCTGCGACGGATTTCTCGCCCCGATGCGGCTGTTTTCACGGACCCATTCGTTGGCGTGTGCGCCACCCTCGCTAACGTGGATGCTTTCGCCAAAGAACCCTTCACCCATTTGGAAAACTGTCTGAAAGGCGCTGGCGACGGTCTCCGCGAACTGCGTGGCATGGGCAAAAGCATAGAACGCTTCATCCGCCGACAATTGGAGGCCCGCACGCTTGGTGAAAGCTATGCGGTCGTTTTCGATCAATATGCCGAGCAGGTTTGACACGAATGCTACGCCGGGCTGGTTAGAGCGCAGCTTCCCGCAAGACTCGACGCGGCTCGGGAACGCATTCGTCAAATCCTCGGTGACACCAACCTGCTTCAAAAAATGCAGGCGGAAGTGATGCGCCGCGATGGCTCCGAAGCAGCACCCGCCATGGCGCGTGTGCGCAATCATCTCCAGGAACTCGAAGATAAATTGGATTTCGTCCAACCGCTGGCCGACGAGATTGACCATCGCACGGCAGAATTTACCCGGCGTTCATTAGCGCGGTCGCGATACTTGCAGGAAATAGTCGGCGAGCGCCGTGGTCAGATCAAAGCCTTCTTTGAAAAGATCAATCAAAGTTTTCCTGGGCGGCGGCTCGTGGACTTGGAAGAGCTCGTGACTGTGCCACCGTTGCTGCTTCCGAACGCAAAGCTCCTTGCCGGGAGAGATTCGCTTTACGAACCGCCGCGGCGCCGAACGCTCGAGGAAAATGCGCCGATTGACGACACCGTCAGCGATGCCATGCGCGATGAGGCCAAGGCCCAACTGGGGGGAGCAATGCGCAATTCCTTGACCGTGGCTCGGGCGAATCGCTTCATCGCTCAACTTCCGGGCGGTAAGGGCGCTCGAATCGCGAGTCAAGATCTGCCCATTCGAAACGAGGACGACATGGATGATGTGTTGGCATTATTGCTGCACGCCGAATCCGGTGAGTCACGGTATCGGATTGAAGTGCCGTCCATTCGTGATGATCTCCCACCACCGGAACGCGATCATAAACTCACGTATCGCTTCGACCGTTTTTTTGTAATCAAGAAATGAACACCGACGTCAACGCACCAAGCCCACCGCCATTGCTGCAACTTGCCGACCCGGACCGAAACCGGCTCGCGGAAGCATTACAGGCATTACTTTCGCACGGGTCTATTTTCGGGCTGGAACCTGGCGACGGCGAACTCTACGCGTGGTGCAGACAGAACTTCAATTGGCTGCGCGAAATTGCGGCTCTGGCGGGACTTTGTGTCAGCATGGAACACGAAAGCCGCCTGATTCAGGCGGTCCCGGAACTACCATCCTTGACACTTCATCTCCGCCAAGATGCGACCATCGTTCTCCTCGCGCTTTGGCACGAATACGACGCTCAGATTCGTGACCACGGCGCAGCGCAGGTGACGCTGACCGTCGAACAACTGAATCAATTACTAAAAGAGAATTTGCTTCCTGAACTGAAAAGCCAACCCAGCGCCGGTCGCATGGATGAGATTTTGCGGCAAGCCCAGCGTTTTAACCTGATTCGGTTCCAGACCGCGGAGCCATTTGAACAGTCACGCATCGAAGTGCTGAAGACTTTGCCGCGCGTGATCCAATTCAACGAGCTGGCAGAATGGACGCGCACCGCCGAGTTGCATAAGAACCCCCAAGCCATCTCGGGAAATGGAGATGTGAACGGCGTGGAGACAACTGAGCCATGAGCCGAGCTATTAAACTCACCCACATCCACGCCATTAACTGGTATGGTTACAACGATTCGCTTGCGGTCGAGGGCAATCTCCTGCTTGCAGGCGTAACCGGTTCGGGTAAATCCGTCCTGATGGATTTGATCATGTCGGTCCTCGTCGGTACGGATGCGGCTCATCGACATTTCAACCGCTCGGCGACCGGCGGCCAGTCGGACCGGACGGTGAAGAGTTACTCGTTGCTCGATACCAAACGTGAAGAGAACGGCGTTCCCCAGTATGTTCGCTCTGCCGCGATCACCTACATTGCGCTGGAGTTCACTTGGCCCAAAAAACCTGACGAAGAGACCCGGATTGAAACGTGGGGCCTGCGCATTGAATTTCGCAACACAGCGGAGAACCAGGGCCATCTCAAGCCGTTCGTTTGCTATGGTCCCCTTACAAAGGCCGACTTTCTGGATGCCGAACGCCGGCCTCTCGAAATTGCCGAATTCAAACATTTGATCGAGAAAACGCGCGACGGCAGGTTGTTTGAAACGCAGGAGCAATATCTCCGCGACATGGCCAATGACCAGCACCTTAATTTCAATCGCGCCGTGCTCACATCATTACTCCCGCAGGCGATGTCATTCACGAACCTAAAAAGTTTTGACGAGTTCTGCCGCAAATTCATTTTGCCGGACGACAAATTGAACGTCGGTGATGTCGTCGCCAGCTACCGTAATTTCAAAGCGTACGAAGAGGATCTGCGACAATTGTTTGATCAAAAAACGCGCCTCGAAACAATTCATGATCTTTACGACGGCCACACCGCTGCCTCCCGCGATCGCGTGGTCGCACGCTGGCTGGCTGCTCAACTGGCGCACGAACACGCCGTTGCTTGCTTACATGAGCAGGAGCAAAATGTAAAGTCGCAGAAGGCCGCTTTTTCCAAAGAGGAAGAACGAATTGGAGAGTTGGATAAATTGGTGGAGGAACGCAAGGTCCGGATCAAGAGTGACGAAGCCGCCTTGCGGGCACTTCCCGGCGGGGATCTGTATCTTGAACTTCAGGCGCAGAAGAAGCGGCTCGTCCTTGAGAGCACCCGATTGAAAGAAATTGGCAATACCGTGGATTCCGCTTTGCGAAACCGGGTGCAGAAAGCGCGGCTTTGGTTGAAGGAAGCTGCGTCCGCCCCGCTCACCGAGCCAGTAAACACAGCGGCATTGGAAGCTGCCATTAAAAAGCTCGAAAGTTGTTCGAAGGATCAGACTGAAAATGCATTGGCGGGCATCGCCGCAGAATCGGAGCAAACAAAGATTGCATTGAACCGCGCGGTTCGACCCACGGCGCAAAAGCTCGGAGAGGTTCGCGACAATAGGGGCCGGCTGCGAGATGAAGTGACCTTGTTGGAAAATGGACAACTGCCGTTTCCAACCACGGTGCTCAACACGCTCAACCAGCAGTTACCGGCGAGTGGTCGCACTGCGCCCGCGCAACCGCTTTGCAAACTCTGCGAAGTGGTGGATGAAGAATGGCGGGCCGCCATCGAAGTGGCGTTTAATCGCAAGTTCGCGATTATCGTGAGTGAGGACAATTATGTGGCGGCCCTCAAAATTTATCAGGATCTGAAGGCCGAGTCGCCGCAGGAATCATTGGTTCACCCGACAAAAGCGTTGCGGTTGAAGCGGAATGTCAAATCTGGGTCACTAGCGGAAAAGTTGCGAGCGGAACACCCGATCGCACAAGCTGTCGTCAGTAACTTATTCGGCGAATTGATGTGTGTTCAGCGCAACGAAGATTTATCGAAGCACGATTTCGCCATTCAAAAAGATGGTTTTATGACGCGCGGCGCATTCGTCGAACGCCGCCGCCATTACGACGGGATGCCGTTTGTGGGTTTGCGTGGCTTGGAAAAGCAGCTTGCGATTAAGCGTTCGCTATTGAAAGAAGTCGAGTCCGAGGAACGCCGCCTCGCGCCCATCGTCAACACGGTTCAAGGCATCATAGACCGTGCTGACGAATTCATTCCGAGCCATGTGTCACTGGTTGGAGATTTGCGTGATGCGCAGCAATTGGCCGGCATCGAAAATCAGTTGAAGCAGGTGCTTGAGCGATTGAATTCCATTGACCGGGGAAGTTTCGAGGAAAAAGAAAAGCTATTATCTGCGCTCGCCAAAGAATTGGAAGGTTGGGAGAAGGAGCAGCGCGAACTGCTTCAAAGTCAGAAACGCGGCGAGATTGATCGCCTGGAGAAAGCACTGGTTGTCACGAAAGAGAAAGAATCGGCGCTCGGCCGCGCGTTTGAACGCATCCAGAAGGAGATCGGCGACATCTCCATTCATGCGGCCCGGCTCAATGAATTGAAGGCTGAAGTGATTGCCGCGTTTCCCGAGCTCGATGTTGCGGCACGAGAGTTTGAACACAAGGAGACCAAGGCGCAAACGGTCATCGTTGAAAAGTGGGAGCAACTGAAAAGTGCACGCAAGGAACTTGCGCTTATCTATCCCCGGAAATTTGACGAACTTAACCCCGAAGAACCTTCGAATAAAAAATGGGCTGAGGCGCTCGATAAAATCGCCGAGGCGAACATTCCCGACTACAAGAGCAAAGCCGAAGCTGAGCGCAAACGCTGGGAACAGTTGTTTCGCAGCAACGTGCTTCAGCGAATGGACCAGGCATTACGCCGGGTCAATGATACGATTGTGTTGCTCAACGATCATTTGAAGCAACCGATCGGCAACGATCGCTACCAGATCGAGCGCCGTCAGAATCCGGACTACCGCCTCTATCGTGAGCTTATTGACCTCAATTCACAATTTCAGGATGACGGGCTATTTTACCAGGCGGTGCAAGGTCAGCTGCAGGATTCCCTGGATTATTTCCTCAAAGTGCTAACCAATGAACAAGACGCCGGCGAGGCGGCACGCCTCTTGGATTATCGGCAATACTTCGACTATGACCTGCTCGTGTGGGATGCGCGTGACGCGCAGGCCCAACCGGTGAGTGTGGACAAGCAAAGCGGAAAGATGAGCGGTGGGGAGAACCAGTCCCCGTATTTTGTCGCCATTCTCGCCAGTTACCTGCGCGCCTATAAACGTCACGAACGCCGGTGGAATGATCCGTCGCTCGCGCTTGTGCCGATTGACGAAGCCTTTTCCAAAATGGATACCGGGCGAATCAAGGACTGCATCGAAGCGATCAAGGACCTGGATCTCCAAGGCGCGTTTTCAATGAGCACCGGAAACGTGCCGGCGGCGTTCGGCTTGTGCAATCAGTTGATCGTCGTTTCCCGGCATGAGGAGCGTCGCGGGAATCGCGCGCATATTCGAAATGTTCCTGTGACCATTCTTCGAGATTCGGAAGAAGGCCGTGAATGGATGGATGAGCACGCCTGACTATGGGACAATCAGATTTTCCGATTCTTCGCGCTCTGGCCCGGCTCTACGCTGAGTCAAAGGGTGGCCGCACGGGCGCGGGGCAACGGGATTTTCTGGTCGATTTCAAAAAGCTGCTGGCTGCGGCCGGATGTGAGGACGGCGATAGTAGAGAGGTTGCAATTCGCCAGTTGAAGCAACAGGAGGGAAAAATCGTTCGCCTGGAAGGTCCCCGCCTGGATGCGGACATTACTCACCAGGTACGCCTTCCACGAGAAAAGGTGGCGAGCCTCTTCGCATTGCTGAATGAGCGGTCACCAGCGGAACGTCGTGAGCAATTGTCACAGCAGTTTACGGACGCTTTGCGATCCGAAACACCACAAATCTGGCGGGACGCTTGGGAGAAATATTGTGCCACCATAGGAAAAGCTGCTCTCCGAGGCGAAGCAATCGCCCCGTTTTCGCGGGACGATTTCGAGGGTAATACTGAATTGCTATCCCTGATTCCCAAGTTGCTCGCCTGGCACGCCAAACGCGATGAGTCGTTGTTACGTTTTGCCAGTTCTGTCTTGACGGGCAACTCCAAACGCCTGGGAGAATTGGCCGTCGAAGATTCCGCGGGCTCCCGGCGCGGGAAACTTGGAGCGATTCTCGACGCCGTCACCGGCGGAAAGATTCGGTCGCTGGAAGACGTCGGCATTCTGCAGGCACCGAGATTCGCGTTGGTGCATGGGCCGTTGCGCTTGTCGCTGGATGGCGAATGGCTGGACAT
>JBQCEJ010000022.1:0-4966 GCA_051960355.1 Verrucomicrobiota bacterium
GAAAGCATCCGGCAAATGGCAAACAGTCTCCAAAAACGCATGAACTGACAAAACTGACAAAACTGCCATATACCACTTCTGGCAGCTTACTGCCAATACTGGGACCCCCTTTGGGGGGCGCAGTTGGCAGTGGCAGTAATGGCAGAGAGTTACTGCCAACAGGTTTTGGCAGTGAAACCACACAAGCCTGCAACCACTGCGGGCGATGAGCACCCCCAGCCTACCCCCCACGCCTTAAAGAAAATTACTAACAATCCTCCCCGTTTGGGTTACCAAGCATCGAACGGGAGCCGCGCATGCGAGTAAAAAAGTTCATTTCAGTTTCAATATTTTATGACCACTAAATTACACCTGACCGACCGGGAACAGCAAATTGCCGACCTACTGCTCCGAGATCAAAGCGAGAAGCAAATGGCAGACGCCTTGGGAATTTCACTCAGCGGAGTGCGGCGTCATCTCGAACGGTTGCGGGCGAAGTTCAACTGCCATTCCCGCCTTGGATTGGCGCTGGCGATACAGGCGCACCTCGGAGACTTGGCACTGGCCGAACAGCCATGGCCGGTTGGCCATCGTGACGGACAGGAACGAACTGCTAAAATCCAACCATGAAATTGAGATTTTTCAGCGCTGGCAAACTCATGTCTGAGGTTAGGAAGCTCGAGCAAAAATTGAAAACCGCAGCGATGCCGCCCACAACCGACAAAATCAAATTGCAAAAGCGAATCGATGAACTTGAAGCGAGGCTGGGAGTGCCCACACCCGCACCCGCGACAAATACGCCAACGCCCATCGCTACGCGGCCAGCAACCGCAGCAAACCCGGTCCCCAAAATCGCACACATCGCACCCGGCGCGGCAAAGCCCAATACGGCAAGCCTGCTTCCATCGCCGCAGGTATCGCGAGCACAGATCAATCGCATCGCAAAACTTTCCCCCGGTTAAGCATTTCAAAACTGTCTGATGGCGCCGCGCTGGAGGCTGTCGAAACCGCTTGCGCCGACGACGCCGTAACTTTCCTGGGCATGTCTCCTAAGGCCGCGGCAGCCGCTGAAGAGTCGAAAAAGAATCTATCCGGTCTGCGCAGGGTGATTGCCGCGACGAAGCAGGAATTTATTTCAGCCATTCAACCCGTAATGGCCGAAGCAACCACGCCGGCAGATTCAAGTGAACTTGATCTTTTGCGCTCCCTGGCGGAGGCGGTTTTCGGCACCCAAATAGCCGTCCAACACGGATCCGCCAATGAACGAAGCGAATTGGTGAAGTTGTTTTTTCAGAGCCATTTAAAAGTTCCCGGAATTTCGTTCGAGGGCATCGAAGCGTGGCGACAAGACGTGACCCGCATCACTGGACTGGCGCGGGTTCAGAAAGCCGAGAAACAGCAGACCATTGATGAATTTTTCAAAACGCTGGATGGGCAGGCCAGCTCTGGCGGTAAATCCCGGGGAGCGATGGCCGCTCGCCATTTTCAAACCAAAACCAAAAACGAAGCAAAAAAACTATGAACGAACTACTGACCGCCAGCGAGCGACTGGAACGAGCCGCAGCCGCTAAATTAAAAGCCGCCTCCCCGGCCGGAAATAGCGTGGTGGAAAAAAGCCGCGCGGCTGCTGCTGTTGCACTCGCAAAGGCCGACGAAGCCGAAGCGAATCTCTCGGCGGCAATCAGCCAAATTGAGCGGCGGATACTCGAAATCTGCACGCAAGGCCGAAGATTGGACACGCTTCGAAATCTGGAGGCAGCGGTTGCTCCGCAATCACTGGCGGATTTTGGAGACACGATTCTTGAACAGTATATCAGCGGGGAATTGGGCGACCCGTATGCAACAACGCGATGCGTGAATAGCGCGGTGCGCCTGGCGTGGCTGAAAAGCGTGACGCCGCATATCCCCGCCGGAATTCAAAAGATCGAAAACGCGATCGCCGCGGAAAAGGCCGCGATCAAGAAGACGGCCAAAGAACATTCGATCCGAGTCGCGGAACTGGTTCGATCAATGATCGATGATGAACGGCGGAAGCGGGCAGGCTCAATCTTGCTCTCGCAACTCGAGGCGCTGAATTGGGTTGATGAGGCGTGAGACGGCAAACAAACAATTTCCGGATGGGCTGGATTACTGTGATTCAGCCATGAGCATTCCGGGGTCGGCGTGTCGTTCCAAGCCGCGCGCCGGCCATTTTTCTATCAAACAGCAATAATCATCCCCTATGTGCCCATTCCAAAAATCAAAGGCAATTCCGGCGTCACGACTAAGCCCTATGAGCTTTACTATGACCCGCGCGCCGGCGAGGTTGGCCGATACACCTACAAAGCTGCCGGCGGTCCCAATGCGCTGCTTGGCCTTTACAACAACGCCAAGGCCGCGGGATGGAACTGTCGATTGCGTGTCAGCCCGGTGATGGTGTCATCGCGATCAACGAGCTGAACTACATCGCATGGCTGAACCAGACCAACGCCAAGTGGGGGGACACTCCCACCGCGGAGGAAACAGCTGAATGGTTAGACCTCGGCGGCATCATGCTGCCAACCAGCGCAAAAGCAAAACAGCTCTCGCGCGAGATCAAAAAGGGTCAGGATGCTTACGCCTCACCGCAATACGTCTTGAGGCACACAACGAACTGCTCTGCCAACTCGACAAACAATATATCCGACATCAACGTGGACAGGCTCTATACCACGTCGCAGTTGATCAGCGAGGCATCGGATGCGACTCTCTGGATTCAGCCGATTCCGACACGGTTGAAAAACAAAATCCTCACGATACCGACCCAAAGTGCGGCACCCACTGAAAGCAGCTATTACCTTTGGAGCTGGCGCAAGCTGCCGAGCACGGAAACCCTGACCGCAAACAACCGCATTGAGATCAACACGGAATACGTTTTGGATCTCTGGTCAACGCTGCGGTATTACACAGTCACCTGATGTCGCATATTTCTATCAGTCCCCATGAACATCACTCCCCAAGAACGGCAGACCACGCCCGTTAAATTGCAATCCCATGAGTTTGAGCCCGCGGCATCGAACGACTTTGTTTGCGCAAAATGCTCGCTGGCAAGATGGGCTCACGTGCAAGAGGAAGTGACAGGGACGTGGAAAGAGTTTGCAACCTCTCGCAACCTCACGCTGGAGACGTTAGAGCGCAAACTTCCAGCGAAGAAATAAAAAGCCGCACCCGGTAAAAGGTGCGGCTGTGAAGTTGTGATTGAATCAACCCTGAGCTTTGAGAACTTCCAAGGCTGGTGTTTTGTTTACGCCAGTTATTTGCCGCATGGCGGACCGCAGTTCTAATAGCTGCCCGTTGATATCGTCAAGGGCGCTGCTTGATATGTAGCAGTCCCTTTTAACATTTGCCCGCTCGTGCATTTGATACCATTCACCGCACGCGTTGATTAGATCATTCGTTTTCCGTTTAAGCTCTTCCGCACGCACCGGGAGCGGAAATCCCTGTTCGTGCATTTCAAGAATCTGAATGACCCCGGAGAACCTCAACCAGCGAGAGAAGTTGCTGGCTTCATCAACTCCTCTCCCTTCCTTAACTGAGCGTGTGAGGGTGTTGATTCTTCCATCCGTTTCACTCCAAAGCTGATGGGCGTCAACGCTGCTTAGGTGTGCTCGCTTTTGCATAGCTCAAAGCCTCGTTAGGAGTTCGCAGAATTTCTTCCATCCGCCATACGATGTTTCAATTTCGCAATCGTTCAAGGTGCCCGCGACCATCTCGACTGCGATCAGCGCCCTGCCAGCTTCCGCAAGGCTGATTTCTTCAACCTCTGGAGGCATGTGTGCGGAAAGCTCCACCAAGCACAACCGCTCATCCAAGAAGCCGACACCGAAAACCCGCGCTCCCATTTCGATATCCAACGCGCGCACCCACTCAACTCTTTTGTCGATCGATATGGTTGCGTCTCTGTTGACCGTGCGGATGATCGATATTGCCTCCTCGAATGAAGGCCGGCGGTTTTTCTTGAACCCGGCTTTGATTTTCGGCTGACGGACTGCAACGGCGCTGCTTTTGAGGGAAGCGGGTTTGAGCGCCTTGGAATTCCGATCGTTCTGCAATGCTACTCTTTTCATACTGCCTTTCAACACAATGCCCGCCCCAAAGGCGGTAACCTTGTCGAGCCTGGGTATCACGCCAAGCCCTATTGGAACGGGCAAATGTTGTTTGTGCTTTTGAACGGCCTATGCGGTTGATTACTCCGCTTTACACTGGCCGGGCCTTCATTACCGTGAAGGCTGGAAGGTTTGTAGATGATCCTCAGAAATCGTGCAAGGGAAATTTCAACTGTGTGAATCACACAGTTCCCAACATCAAGAATCTTGATGTTCGCAAGTCTCAACTGTCATCGGATGACAGTTCAACCCGCGTAGGTGCCGATGGCAAAGAGCGCAGGAATGGAAACAATTGTTTCCAACTGATAACGGTTATCAGTTCAACCTTGGCCAGCTCGCGGGCTTGGCTCTCAGATGAAAGTGTTACATTTGTAACGCTTTTTTGAACCTCGGCAGCGCCTATGATTTGTCTCGCGCGGCTTGAACTCCATCCCCACTTCTCTTTGCAATAAGACTCGAACGTGTCGAAGTCGGAGCGGTAGCAATCTGGGCGGAGTCTCGATGGGCAAAATATCCGGTTGAGAGTTTTTCACTCTCCGATATTTCTTCTATCTTTTTCTCTCATTCTTTTTGCTTTTTGGTGCATTTCCTTGCATGTGAACGGAAAAAGTGAAAGTGAGCAACTGCCTGATTCTATTGTATTTCCTAACGTTTTCGCAGGTTTTGACCGATGCCCCGACCAAGTTCAAATCTCTCCGCCCCGACCATTTAACTTCTTGATTCAAACCCGGCCAGAAAGCGGGGCGCAGGCTACTACCGATTGAACTTCGTTTGTCCTTGCGCATGATGTCGCGCGCGGACTTCAGGAGTGCCCCAAGGGATTGGGCGGTGGTGGGTGCGGTTGTTCTGCCTTTCGAACGCCT
>JBQCEJ010000023.1:0-14108 GCA_051960355.1 Verrucomicrobiota bacterium
TGAACCAACCGACCTTGGAGTTTTTCAAACCCATGGCGTGGTCCATTCCGTGCACCGGAAAAGGCGTGTAAACATCCCAGCGGGTGAAGCCGGCATCGCGCACCTTTTCGGCGGCGTGCATAATCCCCGCGGGCGTGGTGAATTCGGCAATGACGCCGTAGGATTTCGTCGTGCTGCTCATGCGGTCAGCCCTCCTTCCTGGTCGGGAATAGCTTCTTCATGCTTGGCGCCGCCCAGCGGATGATGCGGGTCGGACTGCGGCGTCACGCCTTTGACTTCTGAAATGGCAATCATGGGCAGGAATCGAAGGAACAACAGGAACAAAGTGAAGAACAAGCCGAATGTTCCAAGGTAGGTGCAGACATCAACCCAGGTCGGGCGGAAATATCCCCAACTGCTGGGCAGAAAATCGCGGTGCAAGCTGATCACAATGATTACGAACCGTTCAAACCACATGCCGACATTCACGATGATGGACATCACAAACACGGCGACGAGGTTTTGCCGGAACCACTTGATCCAGAAAAGCTGCGGAATAACGGTGTTACAGACAATCATCGGAATCCAGCCCCATTGATAAGGACCGAGCGCGCGGTTCATGAAATGGAATTGTTCCGAGGCACTGCCGCTATACCAGGCAATGAAGAACTCCATCGCATAGGCGTAACCGACAATTGAACCCGTCGCGAGCGTCACTTTGCACATGATGTCGATGTGGCGCATCGTGATGATTTCTTCCAACTTGCAGAGTTTCCGCAACGGGATCAGCAGCGTCAGCACCATGCCGAACCCGGAGAAAATAGCGCCGGCAACGAAATACGGAGGGAAAATCGTTGTATGCCAACCGGGCAACTGCGAAACAGAGAAGTCCAATGACACGATCGAGTGCACGGACAACACCAGCGGAGTCGAAAGACCGGCCAGCAGCAGGTAAGCTTTCTCATAGTTGCTCCAGGCGCGGTTCGAGCCGGTCCATCCGAGCGAGAACAGACCATAAAGAAACTGCCGCAGCTTCGTCGTGGCGCGATCGCGCATCACTGCGAGATCAGGGATCAATCCCATATACCAGAACAACAGCGACACCGTGAAGTAGGTCGAAACAGCGAACACGTCCCACATCAACGGCGAGCGGAACTGCGGCCAGATGGGACCATTCGAGTTCGGAATTGGGAACAGCCACCAGTCGAACCAGACGCGCCCGACGTGCAGGGCCGGGTAAATACCGGCGCACATCACCGCGAAAATCGTCATGGCTTCCGCAGCGCGGTTCACCGCCGTGCGCCAACGCTGGCGCAGGAGGAATAGAATCGCGGAAATCAACGTTCCGGCATGACCGATACCGATCCACCAGACGAAATTGATGATGTCCCAGCCCCACATGACCGGATGCATGTTACCCCAGACGCCCACGCCGGTCGTGATTTGATACGCCAGCATGAAGCCCAGCATTCCAAGGCAGAGTAGACTCGGAATCAACATTGCCCACCACCACAATGGCGGACGCCCCTCAGTGATCGAAACCACACGGTCTGAGATCCAGCCGATGTCGCGCTGATTCCGCACCAGCGGGATGCGCGCCAGTTCGGCGGGCACCGTGGGCAGATTTGCGCTGCTAACCTTGGCAGCCATTAGAGCGCTCCTTTCTCGACCGCGTGTTCGCCGCCGCCTTCCGCACCTTCTGCATGATGTTCAAATGGGCTTCCATTTCTCTGTTGATATTCGTCCAGACTCAAGGGTGCCGAGTAATCCGGCATGTTCGGATTCGGATTGCGCAGGCTCGCCAGATAAGTCGTGCGCGGCTTGGTCAAAAGGAAGTCGAGCACGGAATAATTCCGCTGCTGCGCCTTGAGTTTCGAAACTTTGCTTTCCGGATCATTGATGTTGCCGAACACAATCGCGCCCGCCGGACAAGCCTGGCTGCAGGCCGTTGTGAACGTTCCATCAGGAACAATGACATCGCCCGACGCACCGGCTTTGACCTTCTGAGCAATCTTGGCGCCCTCAATACGCTGCACACAGAACGTGCATTTTTCCATGACGCCGCGCATGCGGACGGTCACGTCGGGGTTCTTGCTCATCTTGATCAAGTCCCACTCGTCTTCGTTGCGCATGCCCGCCGTCGGATCCTGCGGATTGGCGGCGAACTTTGCAAACGCGCCTTTGGCAAAGAACGGCGGGTAGAATGGTCCCTTGAGTTCCTTGAGCGAGCGTTTGTTGTAATCGAGATAGTTGAAACGCCGCACCTTGTACGGGCAGTTGTTCGAGCAATAACGCGTCCCGACACAACGGTTGTACACCATCACGTTCAGACCTTCCTGATCGTGAACCGTCGCATTCACCGGGCAAACATTCTCGCACGGCGCCGCTTCACAATGCTGACACAGCATCGGCTGGGTGATCACCTGGGGATCGTCGATCCATTCTTCGAACTGCTGCTGGTCTTCGTCTTTGAAAGTCTCGCTCTTGAGCATCGAATCCCAATGATGCTTGGCAATCGGCCCGGCGTAATAACGGTCAATGCGCAGCCAATGCATTTCGCGACCGCGACCCACCAGATCCTTGCCGACGATTGGAATGTTGTTCTCGCTCTGGCATGCCATCACGCAACTGGAACAACCGACACAGGCCGTCAGATCGATGGACATGCCCCACTGATGATGCCCAAGCTTCTTGGCTTCATCGAATGGGTTGGGATAAAACGGCCGATTCCCGCCGGGAGCCTGATGGCCGTCCATGTTCTGAACGAAATCTGGATGCTCGCGATATTGTTCGATGTTGCCTTCGCGAATAATTGGACGGCCTTCCATGGACCAATGATCCTGCGTGCAGGCGATCGGGTACGTCTCGGAGGTCTTGGTTACCGTCGCGCCCACCGCGATGTCGCCCGTGCTGGTGGTGCGCAAGGTGTAGGCGTTGAAGCCGACTTTGTAACCGATGCGTCCGCAGAGTTCGCGACCGTAGCCCAGTGCGAGGCCGATGGTGAAATCCGCCATGCCGGGTTGAATCCAGATCGGACCGCGGACGGTGCGGTTGCCCAGCTTCAGTTCAACCATGTCCGAGTTCTTCACTCCAAGTTCCCGAGCCGTTTTGCGGCTGATCAAAACCGTGTTATCCCAGACGTACTTGGTGATCGGATCTGGCAATTCTTGGAGCCATCCGTTGTTGCTGTAACGGCCGTCGTCAACGCTGTAGTCGCGGTGGAACACCACTTCAAGGCTGTCCTTGCTGGGTGAGACCGCCTTCAGACCGGAAGTGGCTTTGGCGATAGCCGCTTGATTGAGGCTGCCGCTGGAAGCCTTGGCGGCTGAACCTTCGAGGAATCCGTTGAAAAGGAACTGGCGCCAGGCGACGTCATCGCCCGACCCAGCCAGCTTGGCAAAGGTTTCACGGGTAATGTCGTAAGGTTTGGTGACGCTTTCGCCGGCAACACGAGCCAGCACTTCAATTTCGGTCAAACCACCGAACAACGGCTGAATCAGCGGTTGAATCGGAACCAGCGTTCCGTCACTTGTTCGCGCGTCGCCCCAAGATTCCAAGTAGTGAGCCTCGGGCAAATGCCAGTCATTGGCGCGCTTGGAAGCTTCGCAGGTTTCGTCTTCAGTGTAAGCAAGACGCACGATGCTCTTGGCCTTGGCCTGAGCGGAAGTCCAATCGAGATCAGCCGGTGCATTGTAAACCGGGTTCACACCCAGCATTACCAAAGTTTCCACCGCACCGGCATTCAGTGATTGAACCAGATCAGCCAACGTTCCCTCTTTGGAATCAGCGACCTCGTGCAACACCACTGTTTTGCCAACGTTACCCAGCTCAGCGTTGATGGCATTGGCCAACAGATGAACCACCATCGGCTGCCGTTCGCCGGCGACCACGAGCGAATTGCCTGAGTGCGCTTTGAGATCCTTGGCACATTCAGAAATCCACTTCGGATCAACACCCGCCGGTGCAACACCGGCCTGGCCGTTTATTTCCGCGGCCAAAGCCTGCGCGATCTGCGCGACCTGGCTGGCCGGGAGACGCAAACGATGGTCAGCGTTCACACCGGTCAAAGTCATTAGCGACTCGACGACATACAGCCGGTTCATTTTGCTCTTCGGCGTCTCGATACGACGGCCGTTGGCGAACTTCCGAATGTTATTGTGAACGTCTTGTTCTGCGCCGATGAAATCGCAGTCGAGCGAGACGATGACGTCAGCCTTATCGTATTTGAAATACGGCTTTACCGAGGCGCCAAACGCCTGCGAAGCCGCACGGCGATGAACGTCGGAATCGATCGGCTCATGAATGTACCACTTGGCCTTCGGAAATTTCTGGCTGATCAGCTTCTGCAGCCGGGCGCGGGAAGGAGAGGAGTTGCGCTCCATCAGGAACGCGAGTCCCTGGCCGCCATTCGCCTGAGCGCTCTTGGAAAGCTCGTTAAGGAAATCGAACGCCGCTTCGGGCGTGGCGTTGTTGCCACCCTTGATAAATCGACGGGAACGATCTGGATCGTACAGGTTCAGAATCGAAGCCTGCGCCCAGCGATCCGTGCCGCCGTTGCTGTCGGGATGCTTGGCATTACCTTCAACTTTTACCGGACGGCCTTCGGAGGATTTGGCGAGGAGCGGAACCGCACCGCCGCGGGCCGGCATGGCCGTGGCAAAATACTGCGAGACGCCGTAAACATAATCTTCCGGCTGCTTGCCGAAGGGTTCCAGATGTTCAATCGGGCGTCGGCACCCCGTTGCGCTCAGACCCAGTCCGGCCAGCAGGAACGAGGCGGACATGATCTTGACGAAATGACGGCGGGAGACCTCATCCGTGAATTCGCTTGCGCCCTGCGGGAATTCGCGCTCCAGCCATTGGCGAAACTCGGGCGCTTCAGCCAATTGGTCGAGACTTCGCCAATATTTACGGCCGACTTCCGGTTCGGGACAAATGGGGGGAATTGTTTTCATCGGTGACAAGCGGAGCAAGTCTGCAAGGATTCAACCTTCCAGTCGTGGATTGCCCGTTGACCAAACTCAAGTTGCTTGGCCGCGGATTCGGGCTTCCATCCTAAATCGGTAATTTTATCCATCGGACGCAGCTTCGCCGCCGGGTTGCGATGACATTCCAGACAGAACGACATGCTGAAAGGCTTGGCGTGATAAACTTCGTCCATCTGATCGATGCGGCCGTGGCATTCCACGCAGCTGACACCGCGATTGACGTGAACGGAATGATTGAAGTAAGCGAAATCGGGGAGTTTATGGATTTGAACCCAGGGAATCGGATTGCCACTCGCGGCACTTTCACGAACCAAGGCCAGACGCGGATCGTCTTTGAGCACCTGATTGTGACAGTTCATGCAAGTCGAAGCGGCGGGGATGTTGGAAAACCAGGATTTCTCAACACCCGTATGGCAATAGCGGCAATCAATGCCCATCTGGCCCGCGTGGGTCGCGTGTGAAAAAGCAACTGGCTGAATCGGCTGATAACCGACCCGCGTGTATTTGGGTGTGAAGTAATACCAGACACCCGCCGTCACTGCGGAGCCAACGAGCAGCGCGCCGATGATGACATACAACGGCAACCGGTTGGTCCATTTTGGGAAAATCGCTGACATTATATTCGTTACAGTCGAACTTTATTTCCAAACCACGAACGCTCTAAACCGCAGAAATTTTTTTGTTGTGTCAACCGCTGGCCTTCTCTTGCTCCGCCGAAGGCAAAAAACAGCAGTACTCATCGAACAGCTCGACACAAAGCCGAAACGGAATTGCCAGATGATGGCGCGAATTCTTAACAGTCGACTCGAAGGCCGCAAGCAAAGTTTGTGAAAATTTTCACGATTTTTCCGAAGTTAATGTTCTGGATAAGATTGGATTAGTCCTAATGCTGCGCAAAAACGAAGGGGAATACCCCATTCCCGTTCCATCGTGACGCTGGAATCCTCTTCATCATGCGACACAAAACTGGAAACGGACACAGCGTGGATCTTCAGAAGTTCATGGAGGACATCAAGGCCGTCGTTAAGGACGGCGAACAACTGCTCAAAGCCGGTGCTGGCGAACTGAAAGCCAAAACTGTGGCGGGTGCGCAATCGACCGATCGCATGGTTCGCAGCCACCCTTACCAGACTCTGGCCTTGATGCTCGGACTCGGACTGATCGCGGGCTTGGTGGCCACCAAAGCCTTCAGCAGCGAATCGGAACTGGAAGAAGCAGACTGAAGTCCGATCGCTTCCAGCGCTGGAATCTTCATCCGTTGCGAGTGCCACATGATTGTCTATGGCGACCCGCAGGTTTCCTGGAACGCCCGCGAATTCCACGAACGCCTCTTGCTCTCAAGCCAAGCGCGGGCGCATTCCATCCAAACCCTGCGCACGCTTCTGATTCAAGCCGGGCAATTCGAACAAGCGCTCTTCGATTACCGCCAACAGTCGCAATCGCTTCCTAAACACATTCTGAACGCGACCGCGCTCGCAACGGATCTGGCCGCCCGAGCATTTTGCGCGACATGGCTAAAGCAGACTAACCCAGCCTTTCGCAGCTTGCCTGCGGACGATCCGCTCGAAAAAATGGATGAGATTTTGAGCCGGCTGGAATTGCCTCACGACCTTTTCATCACGGCCAAAACGCCCGAAGGATTTGAATTCTACTCGCTATTCCCGGAACAGTACTGCGCGGCGGCACGGCACTGGGCACACGATCAGGAAAGCTCCTCTCGCAAAAGTGTTCTCATTGTCGGCATCCGAAGCATCGGAACCAGCCTGTCGGCATTGGTTGCCGCCACTCTCGACGCGCTGGGCTGGGCAACGCAGCGCTTCACGGTGCGTCCGACCGGACATCCGTTTTCTCGACACATTGAAATTCCACCCTTTGAAATCTCACGATTCAAGGCCGCTTTGGTGGTGGACGAAGGTCCGGGGCTTTCCGGCTCTTCCATGGCTGCAACCGCCCAAATGCTCGCCACTCTCGGCATCGGGAAGATCGCCTTTTTTCCGAGCCATGCCGACGGTCCGGGTGCGGGCGCGTCGGTTGAAATCCGCAACTTGTGGAGCACGACTCCGCAGTATGTCACGCCACTGACAGAACTGCGCTGGCACGGATCGTCGCTGATTGACCTGCTCGGCAGTGAGTCGCAAAAACTTTCCGGCAGTGCCGAGCGGTTCGCCGTCACCGACTTGAGTGCCGGAAATTGGCGACATTACGCATTCCAATCCGAAGCCGAATGGCCGCCGGCAGCCGCGCAGTTTGAGCGTTCCAAATTTTTGTGCACGGATCCAAAAGGCCGGTCGGTGCTTTGGAAATTCGCCGGTTTTGGTTCCGCACAGAAAAGCGAATCAAACGACGACACCTTTCGAAAACTTTCCACTCTCGCCGAAAAAGGCTTCACCGCCCAACCGCTCGGAATGCTGCACGGTTTCATCGCGCTGCCCTGGATCATCGGACAGCGCCTCACGCGCGCCGACGCAAGCCCCGATTTTCTTCAACGGCTCGGCAGTTACCTGATTCAGGCCGCCAAACCCGAAGAGTCCTTCGACGCGCGGAAAGCTTCACTGTCACACCTGGCGGACATGCTCTACTGGAATTGCAAAGAAGCTCTGGGCGATGCCGCCGCAGACCAGACGCGGCGTTGGGTGTCCGCGGCTGAATGCACCGGCGTTCCGTTGGCTTACGGCGACGGTCACCTCGCACCGCATGAATGGATTCGGACCCGCTCGGGCGCGATTCTCAAGACCGATTGCGAAGGCCATGACGCGGACCACACGATGGTGGGCCAGCAGTCGCTCCTTTGGGACGTCGCGGGCGCGATGATCGAATGGGATTTGAATTCAAGCAACGCCGCTCCCCTGCTGGCTCCAATTCAAACGGGTGGAGTCGAGTTTACGAACGAGCAACTGGCGTTTTACCAAATGGCGTATGCGGCGTTTCGAATGGGTTTGATGGCGTTGGCGCGTTCGCAAACCAGCGATTCGCGGGCGCAACACAGACTGGAAAGCGCCTTTGCATATTATAAACAGAAGCTGGCCTTTGGCTTGGAGTCGCGTGCCTTCAACTGCGAAACTGTTCTGCTCCCAACCGCGCATTGAGATAGCGGACGCTCGCGCTCCAATCATCGATCACCAAACCGCTGACCGAAGCCGGACCGACTTCGAGCCGATGAATAAAGTCCAAAGGCATTCCCAAGTAGAAACAAAGCGCCGCTCGCAACGGATCGCCGTGGCTGAAGAGCGCGATGTTTTGTCCCGCGAAGGTGCGACGAAAGGCTTCGATCGCGCCAATCATTCGGTTTTGAACTTCCCAGATGCTTTCACCGTTTGGAATACGGCCGCCACTCCGAAACGTGTTCCACTGCTTCCATAACGTCACACTTTCCAGATCATCAATGTCGCGGCCCATCCAGTCGCCGAAATCCACTTCCGTCAGCGCTTCGTAAATCTGAAGCTCGAGATTCAGTCGCGCGGCCAACGGTGCGGCTGTTTCGCGACATCGCTCCAGCGGGCTGCTGAAAATCTGATGAATCGGTTCGCCACCGAGACGCTCGGCAAGCCGGTTGGCTTCCGACCGACCCTCGTCATTCAAATGCGTTCCCGGCCGTCGCCCCACCAGCGTGCGTCCGACGAAATCATTCGTGCCGTGCCGGATCAGATAAAAGGTTGTCTTCATGAACGAACCGCGCCGTCAAACCCGGCGGGCGTGTTTTTATTCCAACAGCGACGCGTATGAGAATCAGCGCGCGGCATCCAAGACGGACGCGAGTGGTTCCACGTCGGTTGTGTTTGGCGTTGAATCGGCGCGCGTCGAATTCGAATCGCTCCCCTGCTCTGCCCGGCGCGGCCAGTCCACCACATAACGTTGAACCACCGCTTCGGCAAACTCGGCGAATTCTCCAGGCACCAGCGGAGGACTCGTGCAATGCGCCGTTTTGCCGCGCGACGGCGGCGTGAAACAAAGCGTGATGGTCGTGTCAAAATCCTCCAGCGCGGTCATCTGCCGATCAAACCAAGCGCGCGCATTGGGTCGATGCCAGTCTGCCCAACTGATGCCGGTTCGCAGTTTCTTCACGCCGAGTTTCTTCAACCAGTCCACGGCGAAGTCGAGCCGGTGATCTTCGAAATGGAACCATTGGCAGATGCCCAGCGCCGGATTGAAATGTTCCAATGCGGGTTTCGGTGTGCCGTCGGTGCGAATCAAGCCGAGGTAAAAATGCCGGTAGTAAGCGCTGCCTTCGCTTTCCTTGTGCCGCGTGGTGGCTTCCCACGTGGGTGGCAGGTCCATCAGGCTATACCAGAAAATCCGATCGACTTTGCCCAGCAGCAACTCGGTCGTGCGCTGCAATCCAAAGACCTGGACTTCTTCCGCGCCAAAGCTGGAAACACCGACTTCCGTCACCCAGATCGGCAGATCTGTGACGGCGCGGATTTCGTCCAGCTTCTTGGGCCATTCGTTGATCGACCAATGATTCCAGTCCAGCGGAAATCCATGAACCGCCACCGCGTCGAGATGCTCGAGCACTCCGTGGCTTTTCAACAGGGAAACGAACGTCGCGTCAATCGGCGAAAGCCCCCCCAGAATCAGCGGCAGTTCCGGGCACCGGCGGCGAATCGCCATGGCTGCCAGCGTGGTCATCTCGGAAAACTCGCGCCACTGGGGATCCATCTTGAAATCCCAATGGGAGAGATTGTTGGGCTCGTTCCAGAGCTTGATGGCTTCGATCATGATTGGGTTCTTCGTTGCGGATAAAAGCTTCGACCAGTTCACGCGCGCGATTGTCGGTAAACTGCTGCGGCGGCGACTTCATGAAATAACTGGAAGGCGCGACCAGCGCGCCGCCCATGCCACGGTCCAAAGCGAGTTTGGCGCAGCGCACCGCGTCAATGACCACGCCCGCGGAATTGGGTGAATCCCAGACCTCCAGCTTCAACTCGCAGTTCAGCGGCACATTGCCAAACGTGGTGCCTTCCATGCGGATGTAGCACCACTTGCGGTCTTCCAGCCACGGCACGTAATCGCTCGGCCCGACGTGCGCCTGCGCATCGGACAAATGATGATCCAACTGACTCGTCACGGCGCGGGTCTTGGAAATCTTTTTCGATTCCAACCGCTCGCGTTCGAGCATGTTCATGAAATCCGTGTTGCCGCCGAAATTGAGCTGGTAGGTGCGATCCAGATGCACGCCGCGTTCGCGAAACAGATTCGCCAGAACACGATGCGTGATGGTGGCGCCCACCTGCGATTTGATGTCGTCGCCAATGATCGGCAGACCGCGTTCTGCAAAGCGCTTTTGCCAGTACGGCTGCGAGGCGATGAACACCGGAATGCAATTGATGAACGCGCAACCGGCTTCCAGGATCTGCTCGACATACCACTTGGTGGCCATCTCCGAGCCGACCGGCAGATATGAAATCACCACGTCGGTCTGCGTTTGTTTCAGAATGCCCACGATGTCCGCCGTCGGCCCCGGCGCTTTGATGATGGTGTCGCGCAGATATTTTCCCAATCCGTCATGCGTCATGCCGCGATGCACCGGCACGTTCAACCGCGGCACGCCGGAAAACTTGAAGGTGTTGTTCGGCTCCGCAAAAACAGCTTCGGACAAATCTTTGCCGACCTTGGTAACGTTGATGTCGAAGGCCGCGGTGAATTCAATATCGCGAATGTGATAGCCGCCCAGCTCCACGTGCATGAGTCCGGGAACTTTTTCGGCCGGATCGGCGTGCTTGTAGAATTCAATTCCCTGGACCAGCGACGACGCGCAATTGCCCACGCCGATCAGCGCCACGCGAATTTTCTTCGATCCGTTGCCGTTTGCCTGACTGCGAATATCGTTATTCAGCTCCACAGGATTAACTTATGGACCAAACTGGCGCCAAACAGGATGGGGTGAATCCACGCTAACTCCCTGCAAAGGACCTGCCTTGAACGCTCGCGCTTCAATTCTCCGCGGCCGGCAAGGTAAACCGAAACGCCGCGCCCTGCCCCGGCACGGACTCCACCCAGATTCGGCCGCCGTGACGCTCGATGATCTTCTTGCAGATCGCCAGCCCAATGCCGGTTCCGGAATATTCCTGCCGTGTGTGCAGGCGTTGAAACAGATTGAAGATCCGCTCGAAGTTTTTGGGATCAATGCCGATTCCATTGTCCTGCACGGTGAAAATCCATTCCGCTCCGTCGCGGCGCGCGCTGATGAAAAGGCGCGGCGCAGCCTGGCCGCGGAACTTGATCGCGTTGCTGATAAGGTTTTGAAAAACCTGGGTCAATTGCAGCGGATCACCTCGGACGGTTGGCAACGGCTCGCGTTCGATCATGGCTCCGGATTCGTCAATGGTCAGCTTGAGATTTGTCAGCGCCGTATTGAGCACTTCCCCGCAATCCGTCCGCTCAAACTCGCGCTCTCGACGGTCCACCCGGGCGTAAGTCAAAAGGTCCTGCATCAGCTTCTGCAACCGCTCCGCGCCATCCACGGCATAGCCGATGAACTCGCGCGCTTCCTCGTTCAGATTGGCGGAATGGCGCTGCATCAGAAGTTGAAGATAACTGACGATCATTCGCAGCGGCTCCGAGAGATCGTGCGACGCCACATACGCGAACTGTTGCAATTCCGTGTTCGATCGAGCGAGATCTGAACTGGTTTGCTTCAGGTGCTCTTCGGCCATTTTGCGTTCGATGAACTGTCCGATCTGGCTGCCGATTCCCGAAACCATGTGGAGCAACGATTCATCCAGCTCTTCGCTCCGCGTGCTGAAGAATTCCAACACGCCACAGACCCTTTCATCACAGCGAATCGGCAACCCCAGACCACTGCGAAGGCCGGCTTGCGCCGCCGGATGGGCACGGCTGAAATGCGCTTCGCGCGTCACATCGGCAATCCAAAGCGGCTCGCGTTGTTGCCAGATTTGACCAGGCAACCCGGTGCCCGGAGGAAAGGAAGCGCGGCGGCTGTTTTCGGCAAAAGCCTGCAGCTCAGGAACCGTCACAAAGACCTGCTCGCAACGGATCAGATTGGCATCTTGATCCACGCCCCAAAAGGCGCCCGTCTGATAATCCAGCGTTTCGCAAATGGTTTTCAGTATCTTTCCCATGGCCTCGCCGAGGTCCGTCGCTTCGGCCAGAACGCGCGTGGCGTTGTATTGGACTGCCAGACGCCGTTCCGCGCGAATGCGCTGTTCCTCCGCCCGCAACAACAGTCGGGCATTCCACCAGATCAATCCGGCAAAGATCACCATGTTGGCGACAGCAGCCAGGGAGACGCCGACTTCAACTTCAAACCAGCCGTGGCGTTCTCCCGAAAACCTCAGCGCACCAAGCGTGAACGGAATCAAAATCGTCGCCGGCAGCAAACGCCGCGCAATCGTTCCCGCCGTCGTATCGCTCGTGATGACCGCCATGACTCCCGACGCAGGCCTCGCCGCCAACCCAGCCGTGCACAGCACTCCAAACGCAATGGCCGTGCTCAAAGCCATCGGGACCGCTCCGGCGCTGATGCGATACAACGGCACCACGCCGTAGGCATAACCAATGAGCGCCAGCAGCGACACCAGTCCCGCCAGCAAAAAGCAGAATTGGGCCGGGCAGATTCCACGGCGCGTTTCCGCGTTAAGAAGCAACAATCCAACGCCGCAGAGCAGCAGATTCAAGGCGGTGTTTGGGGCGATCGCGTTTTCAGGAAACGGGCCTTGCGGATGCAGCCGGCCTCGAAACAAGTATTGATCCAGTTGAAAATCGAAGCCAAAAACATACTCGGCCACCTTCAAGGCACCAGCCGCGGCCACGAGGAAACTGGCGGTTGCGGTCAGCCAGTCCAACGGAGGGAACGGCTCACGTTCTCGTTCCGGAAGACGACGCCACAGAGCCAGCGCACTGACAATGAAAAGAATCGCCGTAACCGGATTCATGGCGATGGAACGTGGCGAAAAACCGCGCAGCAACGCGATGTTCAAAATCCAGCCGAGAAGGACGACAACGCCAATCAGCAAAACCAGAATGCTGCCCTGTTGCGAAAGCCGCAAGAGGAGTATCTGCGATCTGGTCTGACGCTTGGAATCCAACGGCATGCTTCTCAATTCCACCAGCCGAGAGGTTTTTATAATCCCAAACTACCGCCAAGCGCCGGACATTTCAGGTGGGCACAACTGCCCGGGGGTAAAGAATCTCGAAAGAGGAACGACGAGCCGGGAAAGCGTGGTTAAAGGTAACACGGGCTTCCAAGCCTGCGCGGCTCGCACTTTCGCCTGCGTTCAGAACGAATCACCCGCAGGCGACGGAAGCTCGGCGATACAGCAGGTTTGGAAACCTATGGCACGGCAAGGACGTCAGGCGGGTTCTTGTGTATTCGCGGCCAGCCAGATGGAGCTGATGCGCTTGATCAAATCGACCAGCGCCTCGAATCCGAGCGGTTTGACGAGATAAGAATTCGCCCCGGCCGCATAGGCGTTCTGGATATCTTCCTGAAGTTCCGAGCCGGACAAAACAATGACCGGCAGGCGCTCGAGCATGGGATGCTTGCGAATATAACGCAGAATATCGAGGCCGGTAGCCCGAGGCATTTTGAGGTCCAGCAGAATCAGAGCGGGTCGAACCGTCGACTTGCCAATTTCTTTGAGGTAGGCGAGCGCCTGCTCGCCATCGGGGACATTGTGCAGTTTGAACCCCCCCTGCGCTTTGCCACTGGCTGCCTGCAACAGGGCCGTGTCGTTCGCATCATCGTCGATGTGCAAGACAGTGACGCGCTCTTTCGCCGGTGCTCTCTCGGGGCCATTGTCAGCCGGGACCTGTTTTTCAGCTCGATTATTCATTCCTGAACCAAGCAATTGCGGGTGGTCAATCACTCAGGTGTGATGGAGACCCTAACCCCCACGGCATGAGAGTCAAAAAATAAATATCGAAAGTTATTCGCAAATTTCGTCACACCACAAACTCCAAGGCCTGACGATGGGGGATCAATCCACGCTCAAAAGCCTGCCCCAGGAAACGTTGAATGGAGTCCCGCCCGCGGTCCCCGTAATCCAGCGTCCAGTGGTTCACATACATTCCCACAAATTTGTCCGCGAGGTCGCGGCCCATGTCGCGGGCATACTGCAACGCGTGCTGCACCGCCTCGGGCCGATGATCCAGGCTGAACTGGATGCTCGCCGTCAGCACATC
>JBQCEJ010000024.1:0-8274 GCA_051960355.1 Verrucomicrobiota bacterium
GATACGCTTTCCTCCCAAGTCCATGGCCCGCAAGGCGAACGTCCCGAATATCTCAACCCGGAGATCGAACTCATTGTGGGCGATGTCCGCGATGAAAACGTGCTGCGCAAAAGCTTGAAAGGCATCAACGCGGTGTACCACCTGGCGGCAATGGTCGGCGTGGGCCAAAGCATGTACGAGGTCGCCAAATACACCTCCGTCAACAACGAAGGCACGGCGACGCTGTTGCAGGCGCTGATTGAAAAACCGGTGGAGCGATTGATCGTTGCATCGAGCATGAGCCTGTATGGCGAAGGACTTTATCGCACGTCGATCGGCGATTTCGTTCCCGGCCATGACCGCAGCCTTCAACAACTCAAGGCCCGTGACTGGGAGCTGCATGATGGCGAGGGCGCGGCTCTGACTCCGGTGCCTACGCCGGAAAACAAACAGCCGGCCCTCGCTTCGATTTACGCGCTGTCGAAGTTCGATCAGGAACGCATGTCGCTGATCGTCGGCCGCGCGTATCAGATTCCCACCGTCGCGCTGCGCTTCTTCAACGTTTATGGACCGCGCCAGGCCCTTTCCAATCCTTACACCGGCGTGATGGCGATCTTCGCCTCGCGGCTGTTGAATCACAATGCGCCCCTGATTTTCGAAGACGGATTGCAACAGCGCGATTTCGTGAGCGTGCACGACGTGGCGCACGCCTGCCGGCTCGCCTTGGAAACGCCCGAAGCGGACGGACAGGTTTTCAACATCGGCAGCGGGCAACATTACACGATTGAAGAACTGGCGCGGCGCATTTCGGCCGTGATGGGCCTGGATCACGTTGAACCCGAAATCACCGGCAAATATCGCGTCGGCGACGTGCGCCATTGTTTTGCGGACATCAACCTCGCCCGGCGCGTGCTCGGTTATGAACCCGGCGTTTCGCTCGATGTCGGGCTGGATGAACTGGTGGACTGGCTGGAAGGCCAGGTGGCCGAAGATCGCGTGGATCAAGCCAGCGCGGAACTTTCAGCGAGAGGCTTAACGGTATGAGCAGTGCGAACTCCAAAAGCAGGACCAAGAGCAATGGCCACGGTGTCACGCGCCTGCGCTCCGGCACGGCCTCGACTCATCGATCTGCCAACGGCAACGGGCACGTGAACGGTTACGAGCAACGCCCGGTGCTGATCACCGGCGGCGCGGGATTTATCGGCACCAACCTTGCCCATCGACTCCTCTCCGAGCGGAAACCGGTGCTTCTTTACGACAACCTGTCGCGGCCCGGGGTTGAGAAAAATCTCGAATGGCTGCGCGCCACTCACGGATCGCTCATCCAGTTCGAGCACGGCGACATCCGCAATCGCGAGGTTCTCAACCAGGCCGTCAGACGCGCTTCGCAGGTGTTTCACTTTGCCGCGCAGGTCGCAGTGACCACGAGCCTGGAAGATCCGATGGATGATTTCGAGATCAACGCGCACGGCACGCTCAATCTGCTGGAATCGTTGCGCGCCCTCAACAATCCGCCGCCGCTGATTTTCACCAGCACCAACAAAGTTTACGGGCACCTGACCGACGTTCAGCTCTTCAACAAAGAGGGCCGTTACGAACCCAAAGATGCGGAGATCGGCAGCCACGGCTTCAATGAGGATCGGCCGGTGTTGTTTCACAGTCCCTACGGTTGTTCCAAGGGCGCGGCTGAACAGTATGTGTTGGATTACGCCACGACCTTCGGCTTGCGCACGGCGGTTTTCCGCATGAGCTGCATCTACGGCCTGCACCAGTTCGGCAACGAAGATCAGGGTTGGGTGGCGCATTTTCTGATCCGCGCGCTGGCGGGCCAGCCGATCACGATCTACGGCGACGGCCGCCAGGTGCGCGACGCGCTTTTCGTGGAGGATCTGGTCGAGGCGTTCCTGCTTGCGCAGGCAAACATCCATTCCATTTCCGGTCAGGTCTTCAATATGGGCGGCGGGCCGAACAACACGACGAGCTTGTTAGAGCTCTTGAAACTCATCAACCACCTGCAGGGGCGAGCTCCGGAGGTGCGCTTTGATTCGTGGCGTCCCGCCGACCAGCAATATTACGTTTCCGATACGCGCAAGTTCTCCGCCGCCACAGGCTGGAAACCGCAGGTCAGTTTCCGCGAAGGGCTCGGCCGCTTGTACGAATGGCTCAAGACGAACCGCACGACGCCCGCGAGCTTCAAGACCAGCCGAGCCTCGAACGGCAAGGTGACGCGCCTGCCCAATCGCGCCGCCCGCCCAAAACAGGTGCGCGCCAGACGCGCCCCAAAACTGAAACGCTTTCTGAAGTTCAGCGGCCATTCCACCGAACCGGCCGCGGCCACATTCGCGAAGGCAATCTGATGGCGACCACGATGGCGATCACTTCAGGGTCAAGTGTTCCGCGTGACCGACACGTCCTTCAAAGCAGCGCATGGTAAACAAGCACACAATCGAATCGTCCGCCGACACGGCGAGTTCCGTGGCCGAGGCGCCTGAATCTGTTCCTCGCACGAATCCGAAAGGCGTCGCGCCGCCGCCAACCCCGCGCGTGGCCCGAACCATGCGCTCGGCGGTGCTCAGCGGCCCTCGCGAGTTCCGCTGGACGACTGTTGCGCTTGCAGAACCGCGGGACAACGAGGTGCGGGTTCGATTGGAAGGCTGCGGCGTGTGCGGTTCCAACCTCGCGCCCTGGGAAGGTCGCCCCTGGTTTCATTACCCGTTCAATCCTGGCCAACCCGGTCACGAAGGCTGGGGCCGAGTCGATGCGATCGGCTCCAATGTGAGCACCGTTGAAGTGGGCGATCGCGTGGCGATGCTCTCCTACAATGCCTTTGCCGAATACGATTTTGCTCCGGAAACCTGCGTAGTGCGCCTGCCCGGTCAACTTGAGGATCAACCCTTTCCCGGTGAAGCGCTCGGCTGTGCCATGAACGTCTTTCGCCGCGGCGAAATCCGTGAAGGCCAGACGATCGCCATAATCGGGATCGGATTCCTCGGCGCCGTGCTCACCAATTTGTGCGCGCGGGCCGGAGCTCACGTTGTCGCCATCGGTCGCCGCCCGTTCGCCTTGCAGATCGCGCGGCAAATGGGCGCAACCGAAACCATCGCGCTGGATGACCACGAGCGGATCATCAGCGAAGTCAAATCGCTCACGGCCAACCAGGGTTGCGATCGCGTGATCGAAGCCACGGGGCAGCAATGGCCAATCGATCTGGCCGGCGAACTGACGCGCGAACGCGGGCGGTTGATCATCGCCGGTTATCATCAGGACGGCGCGCGGCAGGTGAACATGCAGCTCTGGAACTGGCGCGGGCTGGACGTCATCAACGCCCACGAACGCGATCCCGCCGTTTACCTTCGCGGAATGCAGGAGGCGGTCGCAGCCGTGGCCCGCGGCCAACTCGATCCCTCGCCGCTCTACACGCATCGCTTCCCGCTCGCGCAACTCGCGCAAGCTTTTCAAGCGATGGAAGAACGACCCAAAAATTTCATGAAAGCACTGGTTATCGCATGAGAACGCTGCTCGCTGAACCTTGTCCACCGGAACTTTCCTCCACCCCAAAAGTTCGGAAACCGCGTCTCGGCTTTCTCGGCGTCGGCTGGATCGGCCGGCATCGACTTGAAGCGCTGGCGGCCAGTGGCGCGGTGGAAATCGCGGCCATTGCCGATCCTTCGCGGGAATTGCGCGAGCCCCTCTTGCAAACCCAGCCGCAGGCGACGGCTGTGGAATCGCTGGATGATCTGTTGGAATTAGAACTGGACGGCGTGGTGATCGCCACGCCCAGCGCGTTGCATGCGGAACAGGCGATTGTCGCTTTGGAAAATGGACTGCCTGTGTTCTGTCAGAAGCCGCTTGGTCGGACGGCCGGTGAAACCCGCCGCGTGATTGAGGCGGCGCGCTCGGCGGATCTGCTCCTGGGCGTGGATCTCTCGTATCGTTTTATCAGCGCGGCCCGAAGCGTTCACGATCTCTGCCGGAGCGGTGAACTCGGCGAAATTTACGCGGCTGATCTTGTCTTCCACAACGCCTATGGCCCGGACAAACCGTGGTTCTACGACTGGCGCCTTTCCGGCGGCGGTTGCGTCATCGATCTCGGCATTCATCTCGTTGATCTGGCGCTGTGGAATCTGAATTTCCCGAGCGTCACTGATGTGGCCGGACGCCTCTTCGCTGGAGGCAAACCGATCGCGGGACGCAGCCAGTCCGTGGAAGATTACGCCACCGCGCGGCTTGATCTCGACAGCGGCGCGACCGTTCAACTGGCTTGCTCCTGGAAACTCCCGGCCGGCTGCGACGCCGTGATTTCCGCGACCTTTTACGGAACGAAAGGCGGCGCGACCTTTCACAATGTGGGCGGCTCCTTTTACGACTTCGCGGCGGAACGATTTCATGGCACCCGCCGAGAACGGCTCAGTGATGCCGCCGAACCGTGGGGCGGACGCGCGGCCGTGGATTGGGCGCAACGCCTGGCCAGCGACGGTAGGTTTAATCCCAATATCGACGAGCTGGTGCAGGTCGCAGAATCGCTCGATCGCATTTACCAGAACTCCGGCAAACAGCCGTAGGAAATCATCGGAACGGACAAGTGGGGCGCTGGGACTTGCTGGGTTGAGCCGGTTGAAGCGATTGGAAGCCGCCACCGCCGCGCTCGTTGCACTAAATCGAATGGAAAACAAACAGAAGGGCACAGAAGCCATGCAGCCGGTTCCGAAACGGATTTTAATGACCGCCGACACGGTGGGCGGAGTGTGGACGTACGCGCTGGAACTGTGCCGGGCACTGGGCCAACACGGAATTCAGATCGGCCTGGCCACAATGGGCGAACGACTTAACTTCGCGCAGCGCTCCGAGGCCGGCGCATTGCCGAACGTCAAGATTTTCGAGAGCTGCTACAAGCTGGAGTGGATGGAAGAGCCGCGCGCCGACCTGGAACACGCGGCCAATTGGCTGCTCGAACTGGAAGCGAGCTTCCGGCCGGATGTCGTGCATCTGAACAGCTTTGCCGCCGGAGCGCTTCCGTGGCGGAAACCCAAAATCGTCGTCGGTCATTCGTGCGTCCTTTCCTGGTGGCGCGCCGTGCATGGTTGTGAAGCGTCCGACACTTGGGATGAATATCGCGAAACGGTCCTGGCCGGTTTGCATGGAGCGGATCTCGTCGTTGCCCCGTCGCGCGCGATGCTCGACTCGCTGAATGAATACTACGGTCCGTTTCAGACCACCGCCGTGATTCCCAATGGCCGCAGTGTGCCCGGGATTCAATCGCGGGCGCGGCACGATTTCATCCTCGCCGCGGGCCGGCTATGGGATGAGGCAAAAAACATTTCCACCCTGGCCGAAGTGGCTCCGCGCCTGCCCTGGCCGGTTTATGTCGCCGGATCCAACCAGTCGCCGGACGGTCAACGCACGACTCTCAAAAACGTGGAGTGCCTTGGGAAACTGTCGTCCTCGGAAATGATTTCGTATCTCGAACGCGCTTCGATTTACGCACTGCCGGCGCGCTACGAACCCTTTGGCCTCTCGATTCTAGAAGCCGCTTTGGCCGGCTGCGCGCTGGTGCTGGGCGATATTCCCAGCCTGCGCGAAATCTGGCGCGACGCCGCTTTGTTCGTTGATCCGGAAAATCCCGCTGCCCTCGAAGCGGCGGTTCGGGAACTGATTTCCAATCCGGCGCAGAGGAACGCTTCGGCGGCCAAGGCCAACGCGATCGCCCGCCAGTTCACGCCCGAACGCATGGCCGCCGGCTATCTCGCCGCCTACGCCAGCGTCATGGCGCATCAGCCCCTTTCAACGGATCCAAAACCAATGCCTTATGCGAATCGCACTGTTCTATCACACCCTGCTCTCTGATTGGAACCACGGTAACGCCCATTTCCTGCGCGGCGTCGCGGCGGAACTGCTGGCCCGCGGCCATCAAGTCACCGTGTTTGAACCGGCCGATTCCTGGAGTTTGCGCCATCTGCTTTCCCAATACGGTGAAGGACCGTTGAAACGCTTTCGCGCGGCGTATCCCGGTTTGGAATCGTCGCGCTATCGCCTGGAAGAACTCAATCTAGATGAAGCCCTTCAAGACACGGACATCGTGATTGTGCATGAGTGGAATGACCACGACCTCGTCCGTCGCATCGGCGAACATCGCGAGCGTCATGGCGGTTATCGGTTGTATTTCCACGACACGCATCATCGCATGGTCACGGCTCCGGAGAGCATGGCCGGTTATGAACTCTCGGGCTACGACGGCGTGCTGGCTTACGGCAATGTCTTGCGCGAACTTTATCAGCAAAGCGGCCGGGTGAAACAAGCCTGGACGTGGCACGAAGCGGCGGACACGCGCGTGTTCCATCCTTTTCCCAACGCCGAATTCGCCGGGGATCTCGTCTGGGTCGGGAACTGGGGCGACAATGAACGCTCAGCCGAGCTGGAGGAATTTTTGATTGAGCCGTGTCGCAGCCTCGGTTTAAACGCGCGCATTCACGGCGTGCGTTATCCGGTGGAAGCCATTTACAACCTTTCCGAAGCGGGCATCGATTACGCGGGCTGGCTGCCGAATTTCGAGGCGCCCCAAGTTTTCTCGAAATACAAATGCACGGTGCACATTCCGCGCCGGCCTTATGTGCAGGCGCTGCCGGGCATTCCGACGATTCGCGTTTTCGAGGCGCTGGCCTGCGGCATTCCGCTGGTTTGCTCGCCCTGGCACGATGTCGAGGAACTCTTCGAGCCGGGCAAAGATTTCCTGATCGCGGCCGACTGCGCGGAAATGTCGCGGCACCTGCAAAGCATTCTGCACGAACCGGAACTCGCCGGCGAACTGGCGCGGCATGGCCTGGAAACCATTCGCAACCGCCACACCTGCGCGCATCGGGTGGACGAACTGCTGGCCATTCACTCGGCGCTCACGGAATCCCAGGACACAGCCGCAGTGGCTTGAGCGCGCCCGCAGCGATCCAGCCGAGCCAAACCTTTTACTCTCAACACCAATGAAGCACGGACTGAACATTTCCTTCTTCGGCTCCAGCCTGGTTTCCGCTTACTGGAATGGCGCCGCCACTTACTATCGCGGTCTGATTCACGCGCTGCACGAACGCGGACATCGCATCACGTTTTACGAACCCGACGCTTACCAGCGCCAGGAACATCGGGACATTTCCGATCCGGATTGGGCGCGCGTCGTGGTTTACGACGCCAAAGAGGAACAGGCGCTGCACGTCGTTGAGCAGGCGCGCGGCAGCGATCTGATCGTCAAGTGCAGCGGCGTGGGCGTGTTCGATGCGCTCCTTGAACGCGCCGTGCTGGAACTGCAAAACGCCACCACGCTGGTCGCCTTTCTGGATGTGGACGCGCCGGCCACGCTGGATCGTATTCACGCGAACACTGAGGATCCGTTTCGCCGTTTGATTCCGTACTACGATTTCATTCTGACCTACGGCGGCGGCGAGCCGGTGATGCAAGCCTATCGACAGGCGGGAGCCGAGGAGTGCATCCCGATCTATAATGCGCTCGATCCGCGCACGCACCATCCGGTCGCGCCCGAACCGCGATTCACCGCCGATCTGGGTTTTCTTGGAAACCGCATGCCGGACCGCGAAGCGCGCGTCGAAGAATTTTTCCTGAAACCCGCCGCGCAAATGCCCGCGCGATCCTTCCTGCTGGGCGGCAACGGCTGGCAGGACAAACCGATGCCCCCCAAGGTGAATTACCTCGGCCATGTTTACACCCACGAACACAACGCCTTCAACTGCACCCCGCGCGCGGTGTTGAACGTGAACCGCAACAGCATGGCGCAGTATGGCTTCTCGCCACCCACACGCGTCTTTGAAGCCGCGGGCGCCGGCGCATGCCTGATCACGGATGAATGGGACGGCATCGAAATGTTCCTCGAGCCCGGCCGCGAAGTGCTGATCGCCAAGGATGGAGACGGCGTGATGGAACATCTGGAAAGCCTCAGCCCGGAACGCGCGCGGGCGATCGGCCAGGCGGCTTATCGACGCGTCGTGGCTGAACACACGTACGCGCATCGCGCCGATCAACTCGAAAAAGTTTTCACCGGGCACTCTCGCGAAGCTGTGGCATGAAAGCGAACCTGAACACCCTACACACGATCGTGTTGCCAAAAGTGGAATCCCGCCCGCGACTGAAACCCACCCTGAAGACGCGCCCGTCACGCCCAACCGCAACCCGCCCGGCACCTGAGCCTTCCCAATCGCTGCCAGCGTCGCCAGTTGGGCCTTCCAGCGAAAGCGCGCCGGTAGCGCCTTTGAAAATTGTTATCATCGGACTGTCAATCACCTCGTCCTGGGGCAA
>JBQCEJ010000025.1:0-2506 GCA_051960355.1 Verrucomicrobiota bacterium
CACTCGTTTCAGATCGATCGACCGGAAATTTTTCTGAAACCCGTGGCGCGGCGGCCCAACTCACTTTTTCGGCGTTTTCACGCTGAATTTGACGGTTGGCCGGTGGGTCTTCGATTGAATGCGACTGTGCGTTTTGCGGAGCCGACGTTTCAGCCGAGCCGTGGGGGAAAGTTGAAAGGCAATCGCCAGCAGAAGAGCGATCGCCACCATCGCGATAAGTCCCCACGGAGAATCAAATTTCAACATGGCAACCGTTTTACGGGCTGCGCGGATTCAAGTAAAGCCGTGAGTAGTTAAAAAAGTTTCAGCGGCGCACGAAGGTTGTTGCACCGCTGAAACCGGCGTCAAAAAAGAAGGGACGCCCGAAGGCGTCCCCGGGGTGGGGGTGATTTACGCGCCGAACCAATTGGCGCTCCCGGTTAGGGATTATTTTTGAAGGCCTTGGACGATCGTGCCGTCCTCCGCGATTTGCATCGTCGGGTTCTGACCTTGATCCTTGAACTCGATCTTGTAAATGACGCGGCCGTTCTCTTCATTCCGCGAAATGTCTGCAATTTCTGTTTGCGGCGCGCGGCTCATGATTGACTTCTGCACCGGTTCCGGCAACGCGCTGAACTGTGTTCCGACTGCACCGGTGGGCGTCAGGGCTTTTTCAATCGCCCCAGCCGGCTTTGTGGTGCCGTCACTGTTCAGAACTTGTCCGTTCGCGGAAACGACCATTTTTGGATTATCGCCGGCTTCGCGGAATTCGACCTCGTAAACTTGAACTCCGTTTTGCGTGTCCTGCGACACATGCGCGATTTCGGCATTGGGTGCCTGCGCACGGACCGCCTTTTGAACTGCGGGCGGCAATGTGTTGAAGTCCTGCGAGGCGCTTTCGATGCTGCGATTGCAACCGACGACCAAGCCGGCGGCGAGAACGAACGGGATGACATTTGTTTTCATAGGTTATTCCTGACAATACACTTGGGTTTGTAGATTCATAAGTGGGTCTTTTGCTACCCTGAGGGAAACTCATGCAATTCTCCCAACACCGCGCCATGGGCCAGGGCTCTGCAAGTTTCATTTGGAACGCGGAACATTGTCCGGCGAGAAGCTGCCAGCGCACGGATTCGGTCACTGAAGCGTCAGCTAGCTTCCAGCGGACATCAGGTCGATTTCGCCTTTTGCAACCGGTTTGCAACCTAGTTTCAAGTCCTCCGAGCGGCTGTAAGTTGGAGAACGATCACGTTGATCAAATCCGCGCGAGCCTAAAGCAAGTCGCTGCGGCTTGGGCGGGAAATCCATGCGAGCAGCATCGTGAATTCGCCAATTGAGCAGCTTGAAGTTTCGGTTTATCAGGTGCCCACGGATTTTCCTGAATCCGACGGAACGTTTGAGTGGAATTCCACCACTCTCGTCCTCGTGGAACTCAAGGCCGGGTTCGCGCACGGCTTGGGCTACACGTATTCGAGTGCCAGCTGCGGGCAATTGATTTGCCAGCACTTGTTTCCAATCATTCGCGGCAAATCGCCGATGGACGTTCAAGCGCTTTGGAACGCAATGACTGTGTCGGTGCGGAATTTAGGCCGTTCAGGGCTCGCCTCCAGTGCGATCGCCGCCATCGACATGGCACTTTGGGATTTGAAGGCACGGCTCTTGAATGTGCCGATCGTTCAATTACTCGGGCAGGTGCGCGCCGCCATTCCCATTTATGGCAGCGGAGGCTTTACTTCTTACTCAATCGAGCAACTGCGCGAACAACTGGGAGGCTGGGCAAAGGACGGAATTTCGCGGGTCAAAATGAAAGTCGGCCGCGAACCGGGCCAGGATTTCAAGCGTGTCCGCGCGGCGCGGGAAGCGATTGGCAGCGAAACCAAGTTGTTCGTCGACGCCAACGGCGCTTACAGCCGCAAGCAAGCGCTGGCCATGGCAGAGCGGTTTGCGGAACTGGGTGTTTCCTGGTTTGAGGAACCGGTTAGCTCGGATGACCTCGCTGGTTTGCGACTGCTTCGGGATCGCGGCCCCGCAGGGATGGATATCGCCGCGGGCGAGTATGGCTACGACGCCGTTTATTTTCGTCGCATGCTGGAGAGTGGCGCCGTCGATGTGCTGCAGGCGGACGCGACGCGCTGCGCGGGCGTGACTGGTTTTTTGCAAGCCGGCGCGCTGTGCGATGCCTTTCAGCTTCCTCTTTCCGCGCACACGGCTCCCTCGGTCCATGCGCCTCTGTGTTGCGCGGTTTCGGCGGCGCGGCACGTGGAATATTTCCACGATCACGCGCGGATCGAGCAGATGTTTTTCGAAGGCGCAGCCATTCCAATTGCCGGCCAGCTGCGGCCGGACCAGTCGCGACCGGGCTTGGGGCTGGAGTTCAAACGCGCGAATGCAGAGCGCTTCAAGCTCCATTTCCAATCGTCTGGCGGGGCGTGAAACTACGGCCTGTCCATGGAAAAACGTGGTTACAAGGGCGGGAGTGGGACCAAGGGCTTTCGTGCGGAGTGATTGGCGGGCCAAAGCGGACAGA
>JBQCEJ010000026.1:0-5524 GCA_051960355.1 Verrucomicrobiota bacterium
CGTGCTGCTGTTTGCGGACACGTTCAACAACTACTTTCATCCGCACGTTTCGCAAGCCGCGGTCGAAGTGCTGGAAGACGCCGGTTTTCAGGTTGTTGTTCCGCGCGGGCATCTGTGTTGCGGACGGCCGCTTTACGATTACGGCATGCTCGACACAGCGGAACGCTGGCTGCATCAAATCCTGGGAGCGTTGCGCGATGAGATTCGCGGCGGCACGCCCATGGTGGTTTTGGAGCCCAGTTGTTGCGCCGTATTTCGCGATGAATTGGCAGGATTATTTCCACACGATCAGGACGCCGCCCGGCTCCAGCAACAGACCTTTTTGCTTTCCGAGTTTCTCCAGCACAACGCGCCGCGTTATCCGGTGAAGCAGCTCGAACGTCATGCGCTGGTGCATCTGCATTGTCACCATCGCGCGATCATGAAGGTGGATTCCGAAAAGGAATTGCTTCGAAGCCTGGGCTTGGATTTTAAAATTCCCGACGAAGGTTGCTGCGGCATGGCCGGCGCGTTTGGGTTTGAGAAAGGCGATCCCTACGATGTCTCGGTCAAACTCGCAGAGCAAAAACTTGCACCCGCCGTGCGGCAGGCCAAGGAAGAAACGCTGATTATCGCCAATGGCTTCAGCTGCCACGAACAGATCGCCCAGCAAACGCGCCGTCGTCCCATGCACGTGGCAGAAGTGCTGCAACTGGCCAAACAGCAGGGCAGACACCGGCCGGTCTCCCCGCAACAGAAGCGGACCGAGCCCGAGCCCGCCCAAGTCAAAAGCGCCCAGCGGCAGCATCATCACCACCCTCATTAAAGCGGCGGGAATGGCGCAACTGTCGCTTTGCCCGGGTGCATTCTGCCTCCGGGCGGGGTGCTTCAATCGCTGCCCGGAATTCGATAGCCAAAAATTGAGAAGCAATTGGCAGCAGACGGCTGGTCTTAATTTCTTATCGGCCGATCATCTCTGCTCATGAGCCAGAAATTGCGCTTCGATCTGGAGCAGGCGGATATTCCGTCCGCCTGGTACAACCTCAATGCCGATTTCGCAGAACCGCTGCCGCCGCCGCTGCATCCGGGCACGCGGGAACCTTTGCCGCCCGAAGCGTTGGAAACCATTTTTCCACGCAATCTTGTGGAGCAGGAAATCAGTTCCGAGCCGTGGATCGAAATTCCCGAACCGGTGCGCGACATCTATGCCCTCTGGCGCCCCACGCCCTTGCTGCGCGCGGTGCGATTGGAAAAGGCGCTGCAAACGCCGGCACACATTTATTACAAGTACGAAGGCGTCAGTCCCGCCGGCAGTCACAAGGTCAACACTTCCGTGCCACAGGCGTTTTATAATCAACAGGCCGGAACCAAGCGGCTCGCCACGGAAACCGGCGCGGGTCAGTGGGGCGCGTCGCTGGCGTTTGCGTGCAGCCTGTTTGGCCTCGAATGCAATGTTTACATGGTTAAGGTCAGCTACGACCACAAGCCGTATCGCCGGATGCTCATGCACACGTGGGGCGCGTCCGTTCATTCCAGCCCTAGCGAACTCACGAGCTACGGGCGCAAGCTGCTCGCGGCCGATCCGCATTGCCCGGGCAGTTTAGGAATTGCGATCAGCGAAGCGGTGGAGGACACGGTCACGACGCCGAATACGAAATACGCATTGGGCAGTGTGCTCAATCACGTTTGCCTGCATCAAACCGTCATCGGCGAAGAGACGATTCAGCAGATGGAAAAAGCCGGCGAAGAACCCGACGTGATCTTTGGCTGTTGCGGCGGCGGCAGCAACTTCGCCGGGCTGGCGTTTCCGTTCATGCGGCGGAAAATTCGCGACGGGAAAAAGTATCGCATTGTCGGCGTGGAACCTTCGGCGTGTCCGACTTTGACCCAAGGCGAGCTGCGTTATGATTTTGGCGACACGGCGGAAACGACGCCGCTGATCATGATGTACACACTTGGGCACCAGTTCATTCCGCCTTCGATTCACGCGGGTGGCCTGCGGTATCACGGCATGTCACCGATGGTGAGTCACGCGTTGAAACTCGGTCTGATGGAAGCCGAAGCGTATCACCAGACGAAAGTGTTTGAAGCGGCCACACTGTTCGCGCGAACGGAAGGCATCGTGCCCGCGCCTGAATCGTCTCACGCGATTGCGGCTGTGGTGAATGAAGCGGTGAAAGCGCGCGAAGCGGGCAAGAAGCAAGTCCTGCTATTCAACCTTTCAGGGCACGGCCTGTTGGACCTGAGTTCGTTTGAAAGCTACCTGCACGGCAAATTGCAGGATGTGTGAAGGGCAAGCGACGATTCGTTCCGGGCGGAAGCGAAAGCGCTGCGCTCGAGTTCGACGCGGCTGCGGTTTACTTCTGGCGTTGAAACGCCACGTCGTAGGTTTCCTTCACAGCTGCCTGGAAGTATTGCCCGATCAGCGAATCGCTCTGGGCGTCGTAGGTGAGATTGTACATGCAGCCCGGATAATTCACGTCGCGCAATTCCACCATCACCTTGCTGGTGCCACCTTCCGCGTATGCCAGCGCCTGTGAAACTTTGATCGGCGAAGGGTTGAAATAGGCCGCATCAAGTTTGCCTTCGGAATCCACGCCCCGAATCTCCAGCACATAACCGCCGTCGGCGCGCTCCCATTTACCGATCAACGCCGCGTGTTTGGGCTTGGCGGCAACGGCTGTCACTGGACTGTTGCTGTTGGTGACCGTCTCGGCAGCGCTCGACTGTGTCGCTGGCGAACTCTTTTCTCCACAGCCCGCCAGAAGGAAAGCGGCCAGCACACTCACAAACGCGAAAATTGATTTCATCGGCGAACGATATAATCCGGCGTTCAAAATTGGCAACAACTGTTCAAGGCAACGAGCCGATTGCGATTGGAGAAGTGGGTCTCGCTACCTCGTCTGCTCGAGAAAACGAGAAATGCCACGTGCGCCGGTTATGCTCTTGGCTCGCGCATCCAACCTCAGTTAAAGTCTTGCCGTGCGTCCCGCAAAAAAACGTTCTCCGGCCGCGAAACCGAATCGCCGCCCCGTGGCTTTCATTGTTGGAGCAGCCATTCTCGCGTTGGTGGCCGTGGCGGTGACCCTTTCCACTCGCAGCACCAAGAACGATAAGCCGCCGGCGCCACTGACCGCCGCCACGAACACGTTGTTTGCGTTGCCGGATCAGCAAAAGACGTATGCCGAATACGGCGGTTCGGCGAGTTGCAAAGAATGTCACGAAGAGGCTTACGAGGCTTGGGCGACGTCGCATCATGGACTGGCCGAGCGCCTGCCCGAGCCGGCCAGGGAAGATCCCGCGTTCGTTCCCCCGCGCACGTTTCATCACGCCACACAGCAGACTTCTTTGCGCAAAACCAATGAGCATTACCAGATCATCACCGCCGGGCTGTCCGGTACGCAGGAGGTTTTTCGAGTCGATCGGATCATTGGCGAAAACCCGTTGCGCCAGATGCTCGTGCCCTTTCCCGGTGGACGTTGGCAGGCGACCGAAGCGTGTTGGGATCCGCGGTCAAATGAGTGGTTCAATGTTTATGGCCTGGAAGATCGCCGCCCGGGTGAATGGGGACATTGGACCGGCCGCGGCATGAATTGGAATGCCATGTGCGCCACCTGCCACAACACGCGGCTGCGAAAGAATTACGACCTGACCAACGATGTCTTTCGCACCGCGATGGTTGAATCCGGCGTCGGCTGCGAATCGTGTCACGGCCCGATGCGGAACCATAACGAATGGCAGGCCGCCAATAAAAACAAAGGCCTGGTTGATCCCACCATTCACAAGCTGTCGCGGGATCAGATGCTCGAAACCTGCGCCGCGTGTCATGCGCGTCGCGGGGAAATCACCGGCGACCCAAAACCCGGAGACAGCTTTTACGATCATCACCTGCTGTCGATTGTGGATGAGTCGGATATTTTTTATCCGGACGGCCAGGTGCGCGATGAAGATTATGAATACACGGCTTTTCTGGGCAGCCGCATGTATCACAAAGGCGTGCGCTGCGTCGATTGTCACAACCCTCACACCATGAAGGTGCGCCTTCCGGGCAATCTCATGTGCTTGAGCTGCCATGGAGCCGGTTCTGCCGTGACCAACGCGCCGTTGATCAATCCAGTGACGCACAGCCAGCACAAGGTGTTCGGCTTTGACGCGAGCGGCGTCATGACCAACAGCGACGTGATGGCTTACAAGCCGCAGGAGATCAAGGAAACCGGCGGCGAATGCATCAACTGTCATATGCCCCAGACCGTTTACATGCAACGCCACTGGCGCCACGATCACGGCTTCACAATTCCCGATCCGTTGCTGACCAAACAGTTTGGAATTCCCAACGCGTGCAACCGTTGTCATCAGGACAAGACCGTGGACTGGTCGATCGAATACGTGGAAAAATGGTATGGCGACAAGATGAACCGCCCGTATCGTCAACACGCCCAAACGATCGCCCGCGCCAAAAACGGCGATAACTCCGTGCGCGATGATCTCGTCAAAATGATGCAAACCGACGAGCAAGATTACTGGCGCGCGGTCGCGGCCAACCTGCTGGAACGCTGGGTCGGCGAACCCGCCGTTGCAAGCGAACTCGTCCATCAATTGAGCGACTCCAACGCGCTCGTTCGGCAGAACATTGTCCAAACGCTCAGCACGTTGGGCGAATCGGCATCGCCGGAGGTTCGCGCCGCCCTGAGCGCCCGCTTGGACGATCCCGCGCGCAACGTGCGTGTCGTGACTGCGCAAGCGCTCGCGCCCACGCTCGACACCCATTCGCCGGCCGGTTCCGAACTGCTTCACATGTTCGCGCACAATGCCGATCAGCCATCCGGCCAGATGCAGATTGGCAGCTTCGAAATGGCGCGCGGCAACGAGACGAACGCGTTGAGTCATTTCAAGACCGCTGCGAAGTGGGACCCGTATTCGGCGGGCATTCATCACGAACTGGCGGTTGTCTTGAGCCATTTGGGATTGGCGCAGGAGGCTTTGGGCGAATTGCAAGAAGCGGTGCAATTAGCCCCGCGCGATGCGGAATTTCATTTCAAACTCGCGCTCGCCTGGAACGAAGCCGGTCAACCGGCCAAAGTGATTTCTGAGCTGGAAGAAGCGGTGAAGCTCGATCCGCGACACGCTCGCGCCTGGTACAATCTCGGCCTTGCGCGCCACGCGGCGGGCGATTCGTTCGGGGCGATTCAAGCGCTGCTCCGGGCTGAATCAGTGGACCCGCGCGATCCGGGAATTCCGTATGCCCGCGCCACCATTCACGCACAACTGGGCCAGATGGATGAAGCCCGCGAAGCGGCGCGCCGCGCGTTGCAGTTGAATCCAGGCTTCACGGTGGCGGCCAATCTCTTGCGGCAGTTGGGCGAAAATTGATTCTGCTGAAACCATTGGGACGGTTCACCGAGTTACATGTCGGATTTCCGACGGCGCGCACGTTTCCAGGCGCTTGCAGTTTCTCCTGCGTCCGGAGCAGATCACGCCCAGCCGACTTGGAAGTCGGCAATACAGCGGGTTTGGAAACCTGCGCTACAGTCGGGCGGGGCTTCCC
>JBQCEJ010000027.1:0-11213 GCA_051960355.1 Verrucomicrobiota bacterium
ATTGCCGATCAGCCATTGAGCGACCGGCATCTGGTACGGCTGCGGTCCCGCAATGGTCAGATTCACCTCTTCTTTACCAATGATCCGCCAGCCTTGCCCCGGCAGACAGTACTCAGGTTTGTGAATGCTGGTTCGGTCAGTGCCCATCAGGATGATGTTCGCATTGACCCAGAAACCGTCCGGCGCTTCGTAACGCCTTTGCGCATAGCTCGTGTCCTTGGGGAGAAAATTCAAAACCACATCGCTCTGCGGCACGTTGGTGGACGTGAAGCCCGGCACAGTTTCCGGCAAATCAAATTTCATGACCACCGTGCCGGGCAGCGGCGTCGCCTTGATTCCCGGGTTGCCTAACCGTTGATGCGATCGGAACCAGGACAAGGCGAAACCCGTGCCCGCAATCAGAACGAGCACCACGATGAGAACGATGCGCTGGAGAGTTTTCATTTCGCAGCCTGAGTGGATTCTTTGCTCCCGAGATATTTCCCCAGAAACAAGACGCCAAGAATCGCGGGCACATACGGCAATAGACTGAAGACTCCCATCGGCCCGCCCTCATGAACATAGTCGCCCCAGCTTTGACCGCCAATTTGCGCGGCAATGATAATGAACAGCATTCGCACCAAATTGCCCAACACCGCAAATGGCGCCGCCATGGCCATCATAAAAAGGCGCTTCCACGGTGACCGAAACGTCATGAATCCATAGATCGTGGAGAGTAAAAAAATCGCGATCAAACTGCGGATACCACTGCACGCGGCGGCTACCTCATATTGATAGGCGCCGCTGGGATCGAACAACTGCGTGCCCGTCCGAATTACGCCAATCCCAAGGATATTGTGCGAGAACAGTTCCACCAACTGACAAACCAACAGCCGCAGTGGAAAGGTGATGAAGTCAGCCCGGCTTCCCAGCGGAACTGAAAACATGAAGAGAAAAAACGGAAAGAAACTCGCCCGCAGCCAATGAAATCCCCAAGCCAATCCCATCAAGCCGTAAATCCCCATGAACAACGCCACGATCGAAAAGTAAGGTTGCTGCACCACATAGGCCCCGAGATGCAGCGCGAGCGCCCCAACGACCAACACCAACGCCGGCAGCCAGATTTTCAGCGGTTTGGCCAGCAATTCCTCGCGCTTCCACCAGAGCAATCCCAAAACCAGAAACGGGATGAAATTACCGATGCTGTCATCCGCCGCATCTTTATTGGGGCTGTTGTAGGCTTCCAGCATCCAGGCAAAAAGCGAGGAACTGCGAATGTAGCCGAAGATTGAATTGCCTCGGAATTGAAACAGTGCCAGCCACGCCGTCAGCAGTGTGAAAAAAAAGGCCTTGTTCGGCAGGCGTCCCCAGAAATCCAGCAGCTTGGTCTGGAATTCGTCCAGAATGCCGACCTCTGACTCTGCGGTAACGGCTGGAGATTCCGGCCTGGCTGCGACTTGATTATCCATGTGGACTTTAATTCAGCCGATTGGATAGCGGAATGCCGCGATTTGCTCAAACAAATTCGCCTCGCCGAGCCAGGAAGCCCGCGCCAACGGCTCAGTCAATCGAATACTGCTTCCAGCCAATCAATTGTCCCAACGCTCGCCAGAGAAAGACCGGATTGTTTTTCAAGTACCGGCGCCAAAGCCGTTTCGGTTCGCAACAAAGCCTGAAAAACCATTCCAACCCGCTCCGCTGCATCCACCGAGGCGCTTGCCGAACGCGACCCGCATGAAAATCGAAAGCCGCCCCCACCCCAAACATCAAGGTGACGTCCAGCTTCGGACTATATTGAGCCATGAATTTTTCCTGCTTGGGCGTGCTCAAGCCGACCCAGAGAATATCCGGCTTCAGCTCATTCACTCGCTGACATAGGTCCGCCTCTTCCGCGGCATTCAGCGGACGAAAAGGAGGCGTGTAGGTGCCCACAATCTTGATTCCGGGAAATTTTGTTTCAAGACGGTGCTTGAGTTCATCGGCCACGCCTTCAGCGCCACCGTAAAGAAAATGCGTGCAGCCCTTCGTCCGCATGGTGTCCGAAATGAGCAGCATCAGGTCCGGCCCATAAACGCGGGCCATCGATTTGAATCCCTGCAACTTTCCCATCCAAACCATCGGCACGCCGTCCGGCGTATTCAGGAAGGCGCCGTTCAAAATGCCTCGAAATGATTCGTCGCTCTGCGCTTCCATGACGCCATGCACGCCGGTGACGCAGATGTAGCCCTTGGTTTTGCGCGCCAGCGCGTCGGAAATCGTCTGCCGGGCGACCTCTAAGTTGATCGCGCTAAGACCGACCCCGAGAACATTGACGCGCTCAATGCCTGCCGCCCGACGGTTCATGAGGAAAAAACGACCAGAGCTTAATGCCGAGGGACTTGCCGTAGTTCATGGCGACAGTTTTCTAGTCGCCATTGCCGGTTAGAGCAAGGCGAAAGGACGTAGGAGCAAAATCGAGCGAAATGGTGCGAGCGGTGCCCCCGACCCGACCCTACAAGCGGTGGGCAAATCCACGGAGAACGAAATGGCGGTTAAAAACCGCTTGCGTGCTCGATCGTTGTTGATTAGTTTTCGCGGCGCTTTTGATCCAGCTTTTGTCCTTCAAACAGGTCTGAGCTTTTCAAATGGGGGCGCAATGTTTCGTGGGTTGGTAGCTCAGTTGGTAGAGCAGTGCCCTTTTAAGGCATTGGTCCAGGGTTCGAGTCCCTGCCAACCCACCACTTTTTGCAAGGAATCACTCCAGAACTCCTTCTTAGGTTTGCATCGCTGTCACCAATGTCACCAGTTATAGGGACTAGAGCGGACATCGGAAGCTGCTATTGTAATGACGTTGGCGCTGTTCTCAGTGCCGTGTGTGAAAAGGCCGGACCTGTTGTCCGGCCTTTCGTTTGTACCACTCCGAAGGCGATTCTTCCGCTCCGTCGGTTCCAGTTCCCCACCCTTCACGAGTACGGATTAGCGGTTTGCAAGCGGGTGCCTTCGCCCTAAACTCGTCGCCATCCGTGACGGTCAAATCCATCAAGGGAAAAAATTTTGCCAGATCAGCGCTGGGAGCAGCGTTGGTGGTCCTTTGTGGATTGATGTTGTGGAAAGCGCCCTTCGGCGAAGCCTGGGTCAACGCCAGTTACGATCATCTGTTCCGCTTCGGAACTCATGCAATCACCAACGAGATCGTTTTGATCCAGATGGACAACGAAGCCTACGACCAGTTCAACCAGACTCGAGGCCAGCCTTGGGATCGAGCTTTACACACGCAGTTGTTGAACCGGCTCGCCGACGATGGCTGCGCGGTGGTGGTGTTCGACGTTTTTTTCCGCAGCGGCGGCAACTCAATCGTCGACAAAGCGCTGGCCGACGCTATGAAGCGTCAGCGGGGTATCGCCTTGATGGCGGAGCAAGCCCAGGTGACGCATCCGGACCTTATTGGCGCGCGTCCAATTTTGCCCGCAAAATTGTTTCTCAATGCGGCGGGAGAAACAAACTGGGGCGTCGCCTGGCTTGATCCCGATCTGGACGGAGTCGTCCGCCGGCATTGGCCTTTTCCCTCGGCGGGACCTTACCCAAGCCTTCCCAGAACCGCTGCCCGACTGGCTGGCGCCCGGTTGGATGATTTGCCGCAGGAACGCTGGATTCGCTATTACGGCCGCGACGGTGCGTGGACGCGGTTGAGTTACCGCTTTGCGCTTTTGCAACCCCCCAATTTTTATCGTAATAAGATTGTTTTCATTGGCACTCACCCGAAAACATCCTGGCTGGACGGCGAACCGGACGAATTCTCAACCCCGTACACGCACTGGACGGGGGAAACGGTTGGAGGCGTTGAAATTCTGATCACGTCTTTTCTTAACCGCTTGAACCAGGACTGGTTGCGCCGGCCAGTCGAGGGCTTCGAATTTCTCCTGCTGCTGATCGCCGGCACGGTGCTGGGCGCCGGGCTTCCCAGATGGCCGCTGAAAATCGCCTTTGTAGGAACGATCGTCGCCATGGCTCTCCTGACCGTCGGTGCCATTGCCTGGAGTTACTTCACCAATTATTGGTTTCCGTGGCTTGTCATTGCAGGCGGACAAGCACCCTGCGCTTTGGCCTGGGCGTTTATCCTGAAACTGCGTCGCGCCGCGGAACTCACCAAAACGGCGGTTGCCGACGCGCCGGAAGCGCCTCTCGCCGCGCCCGAACCTTTGCCGGAAATTGCGGGTTACGAATTGTTCCCCAAACCGTTCGGCGAAGGCGCTTACGGCAAAGTCTGGCTGGCGAAGGATCGCGATGCAAAATGGCACGCGGTCAAAGTGGTTTATCAGGCCAGATTCAACGAGAACACCGCGCCGTATGATCGAGAGTTCAAAGGGGTAAGCCGCTATCAGCCGATTTCCGATCAGCATCCGGGTTTGCTCCGCGTCCAATTCGTCAGTTCTCAGCAGAACGGATATTTTTACTACATCATGGAACTGGGCGATGCCGTCGCTCCGGGTTGGGAGAAGGATCCGTCCCAGTATAAACCTCGTGATTTGAGCAGTCTCCGATCTCATCTGCCGCAGCAACGTCTCTCAACCCTGGAGTGCGTAAGCATCGGCATCACTTTGTGCGATGCCCTTGAGTTTCTGCACCAGAAAGGGCTGACCCACCGCGATATCAAACCGCAGAACGTCATTTTCGTCGGTGGCCAACCCAAACTGGCGGACGTCGGACTCATGGCCGAAATCCGTCCACCCGATGAGCAACGGACTTTGGTGGGCACACCCGGCTACATGCCGCCGCCGCCGGAAGTCCCCGGAACACCCGCAGCCGATATCTATTCTTTGGGCATGGTGCTTTATGTTTTGAGCACGGGCGGCGCGGCAGGGCGTTTTCCGGAAGTCTCCAGCACCCTGATCGAGACGCGATCGCCAGTGGAATTCCGCGCGCTGAACGGGGTTATTCTCAAGGCCTGTCAGCCCAATGCCGCCGAGCGTTTCGCTTCCGCACGGGAGATGCAACAGGCTCTCAGGGACGCCCAGCAAAAGATCGAACAGGCCGTTTCCCAACTGGCGCTGAAATGAGCCGACTTCTGCTCTCCTGAATTTTTTTAAATTTCTTTGAAAGATTCCCCCAGCACGCCCGTATTGCCTCTTGCAGACTGGTGGATCATTGAGGGATAGGGATTAAGGGAAAAGGGAGGGGGTGGCGTTGTTCCTTCCAGCTTGCAGGCTGTTGCCGGGGAAATTAGGGGGCAACAGCTTTTTTCTGTACGAATCCAAGACGCCCGCTTCAGATGAGTTCCTGTGCGGAAAGCGCGAGGAAACCTAATTTTGAAGCCCATTTCACAGAAGCCAATGCAAATGAGCCATAGACTTCCAGGCAAATGACTGGAATCCTTCGCCTTGGTTCTCACCTTCGGTTTCCACTTCGCGGTCGGGGGTGAATCGTGACCGCGACAGGGCTCGAGCGCAGTCAACTGCCCCGGTCCTGTCTAAAAAGCGCTAGAGCGCAGTTTGTCGCCCTCGACCAACCGCGCTCCTTTTCCAGACGCGCTCTCAGACAATCACAGAATGTTCGCCGCCAACTCCGCCAGTTCCGAGCGCTCGCCCTTTTGCAATTCAATGTGCGCCGCCACCGCTTCCGACCGGAACCGGCTCACAATGTAATTGAAACCGTTGGAGGAGGAGTCGACGTACGGATTATCGATCTGATACGGGTCGCCCGTGAAAATGACCTTTGTTCCGTGGCCGACGCGTGTGATGATCGTCTTGGCTTCCAATGGCGTCAGGTTCTGCGCCTCGTCGATGATCATGAACTGGTTGGCAATGCTGCGCCCGCGGATGTAGCTCAACGCTTCCACCACAATGCTCCCGGAACGCATCAAATCCCCGCTGCGACGATGCTCATGGCCCATGTTCAAATCGCCCAACATTTCCAGCGCGTCATGAATCGGCTGCATCCAGGGCGAAAGCTTTTCCTCAAGTGAACCGGGCAGAAAACCCAGCTCCTTGCCCATCGAGATCGTCGGGCGCGCGACCACCAACCGCCGGAATTCCCGATCCAACACCACGCGCTTCAATCCCGCCGCCATCGCAATCAACGTTTTTCCCGTGCCCGCTTTGCCCATCAACGTCACCAGCTTGATGCGGTCGTCCAGCAACGCATCGAACGCAAAATGCTGTTCGCGGTTGCGCGGCTTGATTCCCCAAATGCCTTCGCGGCAATCCAGAATCGGCACCAGTTTGGTCCCCGATGGCGCCACCTTCGCAAGCGTTGTCCGTTTCGGATGCGTGGCATCGGTCAACGTGCAGTATTCGTTTGGCAAATATTTCTTGCCGCCGCCCAATTCCAGTTCTCCATCAGCACGAAACGCCGCGATCTGTTCCGGCGTCATCGGAATTTCCAGCATGCCGGTGTAAAGATCCTTGATGAAAACACGATCCGTCTCGTAATCCTCCGCCTGCAATCCCACCGCATCCGCCTTAATGCGCAGGTTGATATCCTTGCTGACGAGAACGGTGGCGTTCTTCGGCTCCGCTTTCTGCACATTGGACGCCATCGCCAGAATGCGATTGTCCACGGTGTGGCCGTTGAAGTGAACCTCGCCGTTGCCGGCGCCGTTCTTTTGGAAAACGATCTTGAGCTTGCCGCCGTTGGGCAGTGCGACGCCCTGGCTCAAGCTGCCTTCGCCGCGATACGAATCGAGCATCCGCGAAACGGCGCGAGCGTTCTGACCCAGCTCGGAGGATTCCCGTTTGAAGCGGTCAATCTCTTCAATGACTTCAATCGGCAGGAGAACATTGTTCTCCTGGAAATTGAGCAATGAATTGGGGTCATGAAGCAGGACGTTGGTATCAAGAATGTAATTTTTCACGAGTGCGTTTATGAAATTTCAGATCGGACATGCGGTTATACCATCGTTTCAACTGCGGCTGCGCTTGAGACAATCGGTAATGGTCGGTGTAGAGAAAATTTCCCAACATCCCAAACAGCTCGAAATCCACGAAACGCGGCTGCTCGCCCAGCAGAAAGGCCTGAGATTGCAGCATCTGCTCGAACGGAACCAAGCCATGCTCCAGCCGCTCCACCCATTGCTGCTGCTGCGCGCGCCATTGGTCAATACAGCCACGGCCGAACTTGCGTTCCTTGTGCCGCACATGGTTCAACTGTTCGCTCTTGGGAACAAACTCCTTGAAATAGATGTCGTTCAACCGGAACGTCGTGCCTTCAATTTCGTTCTCGATGTAACGCCAGAGAATCGATTGCACGCCTTCCAATTCGACCGGAAACAATCCGAGCCCGAGTTTCGCATCGAGATACTTGGCGATGACCTGCGAATCCTCCTCCGTTTCGAACACGACCTTCCTTCCATCCTTGAGAATGGGGACCGTGTAAGAACGTTCACCGGTGAGTTTCCAGACGAGCGAACGGTCGGTGCTGGGAATCGTGGTGAGTTGGAAAGGCGCGCCAGAGAATTCCAAAATCCGCCGCTGGACAATGCAGAAAGGACTCCAGGGAAACTGAACCAATTCAATCATTCGAATACAACTTGCTCGCTTTCAACCGCCGCAATCTAGGTCTGCTCCCAAACGCTGACAAGCGGAAATGCGGAAATCCAGCGGCACGATTCAGCCTATCGGCGAAATGTCACCGCGCCGTAACAAAGCATTGCCATTTGCCACGCTGGAGCATTCCAAACGGGCGCTTTACACTCCGTGTTAGCCCACTTAAAATCGCGAACATGTCTTCAGACTTTGATCCAGCGGATTTTGTGGATAACGATTTCCAGACCCGCAAAAATTCGCCGTTCGCCTCCGGAACCGCCGTGAGCGCCAGCGGCTCCCGCGCACCCAGTCGCGAAGAAGTCGATTCCAAAGTCATGGAAGCCCAGCAACGGCTCAGTGAACTGCGGCAAGCCCAGGAAGAACTGGAACGCGAACGCGCTTCGCTGGAAGAAACCCGGCGCCGTCGCATCGAATTCCAGACCGGCCGCGAGGAAATGCTCCAAAACCTCACGCGCGGCGTCGGTTTGCTGGAGGAAGCCGAGTTCGCCGCCCGCCGCGATGCCGAACAAATGGCCAAAACGCTCGCTGATTTCCGCAGCGCCCTCTCGAAAATCGAAATCGTCAATGAAGAGAACTGGACCAAGGACAATTTCAATATCGAATTGACCCGCGCCCTGACCGCCATCGAGAACGCCCGAATGGAATGGAACACCGCCCGCCTCAAGTATCCGCTGTTGTCCGGTCAAAACCCCGGAGCCAAAGATGCCGCCGAAGCCAGCGCCGCGCCCAAAGCGTCTCCGCTCGCCGGACAGAGTTTTCTTAGCCTCTGCAAACTCGGTCTGGCGTTCACCTGGCCACTGACCTTGATCGCTCTCGGCGCCTTGATCACGCTGATCGTGGTGCTGTCGCGTCCTTGATCGTTGGCATGGCTTTCTTCAAAAAAAAAGCTGATCCCATTTCCGCTCGCGCCCAGGCGTTGAGCGCGGAAATCGCCGCCCTTGAATCGAAAATCAAGAAGCTCGACACGCAGATTCAGCAGAACCCGCGCAAAGCTTCCGGCCTGCGCTCCACCGCCTTGCCCGACGGCCGCACGATCAGTCATTCGTCCGAGATCGTGACGCCAGCAGCCGCGCCCATTGCCGAACCGATCTTTGAGCAGGTGGACCAAAACCGCTTGCAACCGCGCGGCGACGCGGTCAGCACGCCGGAGCATTACAATGAACTCGGCGTGCGCAAATACGATCTGCCCGCCCTGCTCCGTCGTGTGCGCAACCAGTTCAGCGGCCCGTCAGCCACCAATCCCAAGCTGGTGAATTATCTGGCCGCCGGCGGCATTCAAGGCCTGCGCCCGATGCGTTATGAAAAGCGCGTGGCCCGCAATCGCTTCATTGCACTGGTCGCTTTCCTGTTCGTCATGCGGCTCGGCATTATCGTCGTATTCCTCCGGCGCTGAACGGCTTTGGGAGTGACTTTTTCCCCGGTCCAGCGCACATTCGCGCCGTTCTAAAGCGCATGAAAAAAACTTCTCCAGTTTCCCGCAGCGGACGATTTGACGGTGGACCTGCCGCCGACGTGGCTGAATTTACTGAATCCATTTCCTTCGATTGGCGGCTCTGGCGGCACGACATCCTGGGCTCGATGGCTCATGCGACCATGCTTCAGAAGATCGGCGTGCTCACCAAAGCTGAATTGAACGCCATTCTCAAAGGCCTGGACGCCATCGGGACTGAAATCACCGCGGGCAAGTTCCGCTGGAAACCCGAACTCGAGGACGTGCACATGAACATCGAGGCGGAACTCACCCGGCGCGTTCCCGCCGGCGCGAAGCTGCACACCGGCCGCTCGCGCAATGATCAGGTCGCACTCGATATCCGCCTGTGGCTGCGGGAGGAAATTTTTGGGCTCACAACGGAGATCCGCGCACTGCAAAGCGCCTTGGTCGAACTGGGCGCGCGCAACAAAGACGTATTGATTCCGGGCTACACGCATCTGCAACGAGCTCAGCCGGTTTACTTCGCGCATCATATGCTGGCCTACGTGGAAATGCTGGAGCGCGATCATCAGCGGCTGATGGACTGCTTTACGCGCGCGAACGTCTGCCCGCTGGGCAGCGGCGCGATTGCCGGTTCCACGCTGCCGCTGGACCGAGCCACGGTCGCCGAGTTGCTCGGATTCGTGGATGCCAAGGGCAAGGCGCGCGTGAGTCAAAATTCCATGGACGCGGTGAGCGACCGTGATTTCGCGGTGGAATTTTCCGCCGCGGCCGCGCTGCTGGCAGTTCATCTTTCGCGCCTGGCCGAAGACCTGATTCTCTGGGCCAGCAGCGAATTCAACTTCATCAAGATCGCCGACGCTTACACCACCGGTTCCTCGCTGATGCCGCAGAAGAAGAACCCCGACATCGCCGAACTCACGCGCGGCAAAAGCGCCCGGGTGGTCGGCAATCTCGTCTCGTTGCTAACCTTGCTCAAAGGCCTGCCGATGACCTACAACCGCGATTTGCAGGAAGACAAGGAGCGTTTGTTCGACACCACGGACACGGTCCGCGCCACGGTTCGGATTGTCGCGGCCATGTTGCAGAACACGAACGTGAATCGCGCCGCCTGCAAAGCCGCTGCGAACGATGCCGCGTTGCTGGCCACGGATTTGGCGGATTATCTCGTCAAAAAAGGCATGCCGTTCCGACAGGCGCATCATGTCGTGGGCGCGGTGGTGGGTTTGAGCGAAAAAACCGGCAAGGCGCTGAATCAACTCACGCTCGCTGAATTGCAATCGGTGGACAAAGCGTTCGGCCGCGACGCGCAGGAAATCTTCAATCTCGAAAAAGCCATGGCGCGTCGAAATCTGATGGGCGCGCCCGGAACCAAAGAAGTCGCCAAGCAGTTGGCCCGCTGGAAAAAGCAGCTCGCCTGAGGTTATGGTATCGCAACCGAAAATTGGCACTGCCGGCGAATTGAAATTCGTCGTCGAACAGAAGCACGCGATCAATTTCGCCACCGACGGCATGCCCACGGTTTTGAGCACACCACAGTTGATTGGCTTGTTGGAGCGGACCGCGCGGCAGACCCTCGCGCCGTTTTTGGATCCAGACGAACGCAGCGTGGGGATCGAAGTCGAAATCCGTCATCTCGCCGCCACGCCGCTGGGCCAGCACGTCACCTGCACCGCGCGGGTCATTTCCACGGATGACAAGCAGATCGGTTTCCAAATCGAAGCCCGCGATCAGCATGAGCTGATTGCCAAGGGCCTGCATAAGCGGGCGGTGATCCAGGTGGACAGCTTTGCCCGGCGCGTCCAGCGCAAGGCAAGTTGAACCGCTATCCAGTGCGGATGTTTCCCTGAAATTTCTTTTTCCGCCAATGGCACACGCGACGAATGAACTGTTGACCGACCTGCTCCAGGAGGTTTCGCGCTCCTTTTATCTGACACTCCGCGTCCTACCCAAGTCCGTGCGCTCACAGATAGGCCTGGCCTACTTGCTGGCGCGCACCACGGACACAATCGCGGACACGGAGATTGTTCCGCTCGACCAGCGTCTGCAAATGCTCGAACAGTTGCGGGACCGGATTCTCGGCAAGCTCTCCACGCCTTTGGAGTTCGGCGAACTGGCTCGACAGCAGGGCGCGCCCGCGGAACGCGTGCTGTTGGAGAAAATTGAGGCGAGCCTCGCCTTGTTGCAAACCTGTTCGGCAGCGGACCAGAAACTCATCAGGCAGGTGCTCGACACCATTACGAGCGGACAGGTCTTGGATTTGCACCGCTTCGCCGGAGCCT
>JBQCEJ010000028.1:0-7521 GCA_051960355.1 Verrucomicrobiota bacterium
ATCAATCACTGTTCAACCTCATCCACAACGAGAGCGTCATCAAAGTGGATTGCATCGTCCGCAAGCAGAGCGAATATCGTCTCACGGAATTCAACCGGCGGCAGCGGATCAAAATTGAAAACTTCGAGACATGGATTGTCAGCAAGGAAGATCTCATCCTCTCAAAGATGTTTTGGGCGAAAGACTCTCGCTCGGAATTACAGCTCCGCGACGTAAAGAATCTGATTTCGACAGGTTGTGATCGTGCGTACATCGAACGATGGACGCAGGAACTCGGAGTCGCTAGCTTGTGGCAGGAAGTTTCGCATGACTGACACGCCTCCAGAAATTGCCGAGTTCGTCCGGCAGAAACTGATGGCCCGCTCGGGGTCGGAGCGCTTCGTCATGGGTGCACAGATGTTCGATGCTGCGCGTGCCGTGGTGCTGGCTTCACTACCAAAGGAACTCTCTCAGGAAGAATTGAAGCGCCAACTCTTCCAACGGCTCTATGCCCAGCCCGCCCCATTCTGAAATTGCGGCGTGAAATCCCGCAAGGCCGCCCGGCCTCAGCGACACCCGTGGCGGTGCTGGCGAATTACGCCGCCCACGTCACGAGCGCCAGCCAAGGCGCCGTGACGGATGCGGATTTGAGTTGTGAAACTCAATCAAGCCCCGGCGCGAACTTAAAAGTGGAAAGCAAGTTGGAATGGGCCAAACGCGTGAATGATCCCTCGCACCAAAGAATTGAAGCGGGATTCTGGCGTTGGATCGCCTGTTTCCCGCCCATTTGCTAAACTCCTTTGGGACAATTGGATGTCGCAGCGCGTGACCAGCAGTTCGAAATTCCCAAATCACTCCTGAAACTTGACTTGGCTATCGTGCTTGGAAACAATTCATGCCGTCGTATGCCGCAAAAAATCAGTGCCAGAAAAAAGTTAACGCGCCGGGAAACGCGAGACTTGGACATCAAAATCGAATTCGTCGAGGGAATTGTCCGGCGTGATCCCCATTATGTGGAAGCCTTGCAGCTTCTGGGTGATCATTACACCCAACGCGGGAAATTCGAGGAAGGATTGAAAGTCGATGAGAAGCTTTCCTATCTTGAACCCGCCAATCCACTGGTTTTTTACAATCTGGCCTGCAGCTATTCGCTCATCGGCGACGTCGAAATGGCCGCCGCCAGCCTGGCCAAAGCGATTCAGCTCGGCTACCGCGATTTTACTTGGCTGGCAAAAGATCCCGACCTGCGCATCCTGCGCAAGCATCCGCTGTATCGCGATATTCGCGATCAAATTCGCCGGATGAAGGTCAAAGTCGCTTAACCGCATTTCGGTTTTTCTCATCAAACCATGAATGTGATTGTTCGCGGGAAAAAGAGCCCTTATCGCACCGTCACATTCAACGTGGCCAGCAATGCGGTTCAACTCATTGAGCAACGCCTGTTGCCGCACGACTTCCAGATCGTCGCCATGCGCGATTATCGCCAAACGGCGCGCGCCATCACGGACATGATTGTTCGCGGCGCGGGAGCGATCGGCGCAACCGCCGCTTACGGTCTGGCTCAAGGCGCGCGTGCCTTTCGCGGGCGCGACCTGGCACGTTTTTCAAAACACGTCGAGACGGTTTACCAGACGTTGAAGAATGCGCGTCCGACCGCCGTAGATCCGGTCAACGCGATGAACGACGTTCGCGCCGCGATGCAGGTCGGGGAAACAGTGGAAGAACAGCAAGCGCTCGCCTTGGCTGCTGCGGAAGAATTTGCGAATGAAGATGCGCGCCACTGCCAGGAGATCGGCGAGCACGGAGCGCCGTTGATTCGGAACGGCATGAAGGTCCTGACCCATTGCAACGCCGGCTGGCTCGCGTTTGTGGACGTCGGTTCCGCCACAGCGCCGATGTATGCCGCGCAAGCGCAGGGGAAAAAATTTCACGTCTTCTGTGACGAAACCCGGCCGCGATCCCAAGGGGCGACGCTCACCGCGTGGGAACTCGCGCAGCAAGGCATTTCGCATCAAATCATTGCCGACAACGCCGCCGGCCACCTGATGCAACGCGGAGAAATTGACCTGGTGATTGTCGGCAGCGACCGCACACTGGGGCGCACCGGCGAAGTGGCGAATAAAATTGGCACTTACACCAAAGCCGTGCTGGCCAAACGTCATGGCATTCCGTTTTACGTCGCGATTCCGCTTTCAACCATCGATTGGAATCTGAAATCGGGTTTCGATATTCCGATTGAAGAACGGCACGAGAGCGAAGTGCTCGGCGCGTGGGGCGTTGTGGGAAGTCTCGATTCGCAAACTCGAATCTCCAAATCAGGCCAGCGCGCTTATGTGCGCGTGGCCAATCCAACCAGTGGCGCGCGGAATCCGGGATTCGATGTAACGCCTGCCGAATTGATTACGGGGATCATCACGCCGGTCGGCATCTTCAAGCCGCGCCAACTCTGGGCCAAGCGCAAGCAACTCGGCTGGAAAGCGGCGTAGCGCTTCAGGATCGGGCGGCGCTCATTTGACGACCAAATCGTCGTCGGTCCACATGATGTGATCCGGCCCGGCGGAATGGATTTCCATTTCCTTGGCGGAAAGCTGATGGAAAAAGAAAGGCGTTCCCCAGGAATCCACCAACTCGCCGTTTTCATCCACGCGCAAGCCGTCTTCGGAAATCAAGAACTGCACCTGCTTGGAATTGTCGCCGTTCAAAGCCGCAGTGATCTCAGGATTGGTTCCGACGGGATTGCCGCCGAAGCGGGCGGCGTATTGCCGGAATGCGCCGCGCATGTTTTCCAAAACGGTCGAAGGCGGGATGCTGGTCAATTCCGGCAGGGTCGGAACGGATCGTTTTGGAATCGGAGAACTCGTGATGACCGGCTTCTGCGCAGCGCTTTCCAACGAGGCGACCGAATGAGTGAAACTTTGTGAACGACTCGCCGTCGAAGCATCCTCCACCTGAAGACTTTTCTGAACTACCGAAGCCGGGATTTTACTGCTGCTGACGGAGGACTGGTCCTCGACTGCAATCGGTCTGGAAACGGATCGGAACAATCCATTTCGCCAGACGATTATCAGCACCACTGTCACCGAGATGATCACCATCAACGCGGTTCGTTGCTTCATAGGAAACCCAGATCCGAAGTCGCGAAGCGCCCCACATTGGGGAACACCGTGGCGATATTGCTGTTATCCACGCCGAACCAGCGCGCCAGGGTCGCGAAATATTGATCGCACGCCGTCGTCGGAATCCAGCGGCCCGTGCTGGTGTCATCAGGGCCATTGACCGCGAGCGTCGGGAAAGTGCCGTAAGTTCTCCGGCCTTTCACCGCGCCGCCCATGATCAGATGATGACTGCCCCAACCGTGATCGCTCCCCTGCCCGTTGCACGGGAACGTGCGGCCAAAGTCGCTTGATGTGAACGTAGTGACGTTGTTCGAAAGATTCAATTGTTCCATGGCGCGCTGAAAGGCGTACATGCTCTGGCTCAGTTCCGCCATGAGATTGGCATGCGCGCCGATCGTAGTGGAACCCGGCCCCGGCGTTTGTCCCGTGTGCAAGTCGTAGCCGCCCACCTGGCAAAAGAAAATCTGCCGCTTCATCCCGAAGCCGTTCGTCGGATTTCCCGCCGCGCGATAGCCCGCTTCAATCATGCGCGCCACCATTTGCAATTGTGCCATCAAAGACGAGGTGAAAAGCGTGCCGCCGGTTGGCGAAATAACCTGGGTGGGAAACGGCGTTGTCCAATACGAGGCCGCCGCGGTATTCGTTATGGCTCCATTCAGCAACGCGCCGGTATCAATCGCGTGACGGGCCACGCTTGCATAAGCCTGCGCCTGCATGTTGGGATAAGGCAACCCAAGGAGATTCGTCAAAGCGGCCTGGCGCGCACCCGTAACGCCTGACAATGAAATCGCTCCCGAGGTCGAAACCGAATACTGCGAGACGAGATTTCCGACTTCAAACGTGTTCGCGCCCGCCAGCGTGACACAGAGTGAAATGGGTGAATTGGGCTGAACCGCAGCGAGCAGATCGGCGCAGCGCCCGCCCCAACCCGTCAGTGGCGCTTGATCGGGAATGGAGGTCTGCCACTGCGTGACCTGATCCGCGTGCGAGAAAAGCTGCGGCGGCCTTTGCAGAATACCGCCCTGATATTGCGCGCGCGTCATCGGGAAAACCAGTGTGCCGGTGTTGAAGAGCGTCGCGAGTTTGCCTTCACCGAACAAGGTCGCCAGTTCCGGACACGCCGGATGCAGCGCGTAACCATGAGCGTCGCTGTTCAAGGGCGACAGTGGAATCGCGAGTTGATTCGCCGGCCCACCGGACAGCGGAATTGCCAGAACGTTGGACCGGATCGCCGCGTAATTGGCATATTCCGATTGAATGGTGGGAATGATCAGGTTGTTCGAATCATTGCCACCAGACAGAAAAATGCAAACCAACGCCTTGTAATCGTTGATGTTCGTCTGCGCCACCGCCGCGTTCATGAAACGCAGATCGCGGATTGCGGCAGTCAGAGCGGCCGATCCCACGGCGGCGCAAGCGGCTTGGCGGATAAATTGCCGACGCGTAATGACTGAAATCTGTTTCTCTTTCATAACTCTCTATTTCTGAATCGTGAAGTCAGGCGAACTGACAATCAGGTGAACGACCGCGCGGACGCGCTCACGCATCTGGGTTTGAGTCGGAGGCGTGCTGTAACTGAAATTGGAGGTGTTGGTCACGTAGCTGATGATGTTGCTCCGAGCCAGCGCCGACAACTGGCCTGCGCACATCAAGGTGTTCAGGGAGTCCACCAGAACAGGAATTCCTGCGCTCGACGTGTAATTGGTCCGAATCCACGGTCCGACGTCCAGCATGATGGCGCCATTGCCGCCGCTGAAACTCAGCAGGCCATTGGTATTGCCGCTGGTGCCGCCCAGAATTCCGCCTTGCAGATAATTCATCTGCAGGACCACGGCGGTATCCGACGTGAGTTGAAATTCCGGCGTGGTCAAACCGGCGGACGCCAGAATTCCCGGGAATTTATAATCCGGGAAAAAGAAGTTGAAGACGGTTGGAGAATTCAACGGTGTCTGCAACAGGCTCGAACTGACGCCTGCGTCGGTGCTGTTCATTTGCCACGTGCTGAACTGTACGGTCGCATTCCCGGATCGCACCAGCGACGGCACCACCAAAGGCAATGTGGTGAGTCCATTTTGAGTCACATTGCCCGACGCGGGAACGACCACTCGAAAATGCGTCGGGTCCGGAATCAGCGTGATCGTGTATTGCCCATCCAACGGACTGCCAGCCTGGGTGAAATTCAGATAGACGGAATCGCCCACCTGCAATCCATGCTCCAGCGTGGTAACGACCGTGACATTGGTTGTGTTCTGCACAACATAACCGCCGCCCGTGAGGCGTGGATAAAAACCGCTGCCGCTCCGGGACGCCGAATCGGAAGCCGCGACTGTGAAGTAGTTGGCGGCCGGAACAGTCGTGATCTGATAAACGCCGTTGGACGCACCGCCCGACGTAAAGGTGAGTCGCAGCATCTGCCCGACGGAAAGCCCATGGTTGCTGTTGGTGATGGTCAACGTATTGCCGCTCTGACCATACGTCATATTCACAAGCCCTGGAGCGACGGTCGTGAAGGACGTTGGACTGGTCACCTGCACATTCGCGTAAGTCTGCCGCGGCGGCACCCGTTGACCGTCCGTGGCCGTGAATCCACAGAACACATCGTCGTTGTTGTTCAGGCGATGCGGCGTTGCAGTGGTCACCGTCAGGAGCTGGTTGCCGTTCTGGCTGTAGGTGCCCGTCTGAGTGGGCGGCGATGGGAATGCCCGGGCCACCGCCGTTACGCGCAACAGAGGTTCGCGTTGCTTCCCAAACGTCGGTCGCGTGACGGTGTTGGTGCTGCGGGCTTCGTAATCGAGATAGATTGCCTTGATCACCGCCTGCATGTCGCCGCGCACACCCGCGCCGTTGTCATTGAATTTCTGCACAACGCGATACAGGTAATCACGGCTCGGATGACTCGTCACCAGCCGTTGAATGAGCTGGCGGCAGATGTACGGTCCCACATTGTCATTGGCGAAAATGGAATCAAGCGCCAGTTCGAGATCCTGCAAGCCGTAGTTGTCGAAATTGGTTGTGCCGGCAATCGCTTGGTTGCCGTAAGCCGCGGGCAACATGACATTATCCAGCAGCAGCTTGGCGCCGAGTTCGTGCCGATAAGGAACCAGCACCATGGGATTGGTGTAATTGGCGCTGGGGCTCCAGTTGTACGGCAGGCGACTGCTGTTGGTCGGGTTCACCTGATAATAGTTCCAGCCGGTGAACACGCGCGCGAAACCCAGGATCACGTCCTGGTCATACGTTGGAACCAGATTGCCTTCCGAGTTCAAGACGAGCGTTCCGTCGGGCCACATGCGATTCAAGCCGATGGAAAACAACTGGAGAATTTCCCGCGCATAGTTTTCGTTGGGATGCGTGCCGAGCGCATAATCACCCTTTTCGTTTCGGCGCATGTCGAGGTAAAGCCCCATCGCCGGCGTGAGCGTAACCGCTTCCAACACCTGGCGGAAATTGCCGAAGGCGTTATCGAGCAACGTGTCGTAATACGAAGACAACGCGCGCGAATTATCGTTGAGCACTCCGTTGTCCGAAACGACCAGAATCTCACTCAACGCAAACGCAACGCGTTGGCGCAATTGATCCGGAGCCGTTACGGATTGCTGCCACCAGGTATTGAAGGTCTGGAACTTGGTGTAAACGCGCGTGGGATCGGCACTGAGATTGGCCAGCACGTTGGTCAGATGCCGGGTCGCCGGCAAAGCGAACTGGTTGTTCAACCAACCTTCGTAGCCCAGCGCCTGCACTGACGCCATGTCGTTCGAGCTTGGGCCGAACGTTGTCTGGATCAGAAAACGGGCGATCGAATTGGAGGTCACCGGTTCGCCGGTCCAGACGAGTGGCGGCGGCGGCGGAGTAAACGTCGGTGAACCTTCCGCAAGCGTGAAGTGGCCGTTGATTTCGCCCGCCGGATTCAGCGACGAATGAACATTGATGTAAGCTTTTCCTTCCTTGATCAGTTCCAGAATATCCGTCGGCGAGAGCGAGCCGGATTGGGCCAGATTCCAAATGTAACTGCCGTCGGGCTGCTGCGGAAACTGGTCGATGTCAAAAATAATCTGGCCCTGCGGACTGCCGTGATAACTGTCGGCGTGAATATGCTCGCCGGTTTTGGGCGAGCTCAGTGCGCTATGACTGAACTTCAAAACCGCTTGCGATCCATCCGCGCTCACCCGCAACGTCGCTGTTCCCACCGCGGTGCTGAAGACCGTTCCCTGCGCCAGCATGTTCGCGGAATAGAGTGTGCCGGGAATGAATGACGGCGGCGGTTGGAAATAGCGCGAGAGCAGATAACTCGGAACCACGCCGACGGGCGTCGTGTTGGTTCCAGTCGGGTCGGGCATCCAGCCAACGGCCCAATTATCGCCCGAGCCAACGCCCGCTTTATGCAGCACCTCAATGTAATATTTCCGGCCCGCCACAAGCGTCAGCC
>JBQCEJ010000029.1:0-12609 GCA_051960355.1 Verrucomicrobiota bacterium
GGATTCGAGTGCTGACGTTGATTGACGAGCACACGCGGGAATGCCTGGCGTTGCACGTGGATTGGAGCATACGTGCGGTGGACGTGATCACGGTGGTGGAGGCCGCTATGGCCCGCTATGGCGTGCCGGAGCATTTGCGAAGCGACAACGGGCCGGAGTTCATCGCGTATGCGATCCAGGATTGGCTCAGAGAGAAGAACGTGAAGACGATCTACATTACACCGGGTTCGCCATGGGAGAACGCATACATTGAGAGCTTCCACGACAAGCTGCGGGATGAATGTTTGAACCGTGAGATATTTGGCAGCTTATGGGAGGCGCGTGTTGTCATTGAGCAGTGGCGCCTCCAATATAACGGGCAGCGACCGCACAGTTCGTTGGGGTATCAGACGCCCGAGGCATTTGCGGGGCGCGGCATCGAATGTTTGCCGCTCCGGTCGGGCTACGCCCTCCCTGCGCAGCAAACATTCGAAAGAAAACAAAACATCAAACCAATAGCAGAACTCTACTTTTGATGTGTCCACTCATTGGGGTCAGGTCATCTCGACACTCCGAATCCTCAGCACGGTGCAGCCACGCTGCGCCGTTGCGTTGACCGAAACGTTTGAGTCACCTAGCATCTGTTCATGGCGAGCAAACCGAATGCAAACCCAGCGCCACGTTCGCGCAATGCCTTCCAAGTTCTCTAGCAAGCATAAAGAGCGCGCAACACTCACGTAATAAACAGATATGGGCGAATGGTCAAAAAAAGTTGGAGAAGCCGGAGAAAGCATCGCCGCTGAATTTCTGCGACTGGTCGGCTGGGATGCGGCGCAAGCTGGAGTCGAGTTGACGTGCGTGCGACCAGAAGCACACAAGGTTTCAGGGCACGCGCGGCGCACACACGGTATTGATTATCTGCTGGGTTACCGATCACCGCTCGTGGATGGTCTTGGACAGAACCTAGTTGTTTCAGTGAAGTTTTCTGCCAACTCATACCCAAGCAATCCTACGCGCGTGTTTAAGGAGCATTTTTCCGACCTCGCCCACACCATTGAGTGCTTTAAGAACTCAGACGTGCGCCGGACGCTCGTGCAATCGGTTAAAGGAGTAGCAAAGACTCAGGACGTGGGCGTGCTGCTCTGGATCAACAACGACCGGGAGGCGGAAGGTGATGTCATCAGTCAACTGGTTCGGGTTATCATTCCCGACACATTGAACTACGAGGCCATCTACATCGTGGACAACAGGCGGGCTCGCTTTATATTTGACTCAGTTAACTACGCAAGGCGCCTTGCAAACAGTTCTGAGGTGGAATTCTTTTACCCGGACACCGGAAAGAATGTTAACCCGTTGAACCACGTCAAACATGGTCGGATGCTGCCAGTGGAATACATCAACTCCAGCGTTCTACCCCTGCGAATTGCGGACAAGACTTTAGAAAAGCGAATCCTGCTGCTTTCGAGTCTGGAACGGTTTTCCGACGCTGGTCTGAAACGCCTGCTGGGGTTGGCCCAGCATCTCTCGCAAGATTGGTGCAGCCGGGTAGTGATCGCATTTGCCGATTACGATCAGCTCCAGCACAGCAACACAGTCCAACTTGCCAAGGGAAGTTTTTCCAACTCCACCTTCGCCAACGCGGCTGAAATTCACTGCTACGATGAGGATTTCCGCAGTGTGAGACACTGACATGCAAAAAGCCCCCGATGACATTGATGTGCTGCTTCCCTTTGGCGAGGCACTGAGAGGTTTTTTAGAACAGCCGTTCATTGCGCCCGCCGACTTGAAGCACACGCTACGCTCGCGCGGCGTTTTCCTCAGTCGTAACGAAAAGCGGGATACGATCCCGACGCTGGTATGCTTGCTATTGTGCCCTCGCGAGTTCGATGAATTGCGTGAGTGTCAATCCTCACGCGAGGATAACCCAAAACAGATTACCCGCGCGCTGCCTTGGGCTTCCCGTAAGTCGTTATTGGATGCCCTCTCGCTGGACGTGAATCTGCCTAATCTGGTGGCGGGTGACTTTACCAACTACCGAATCGTTGGTTCACCCTCCTTTGTGCCAGTCGCCAACAACCCGAACAACATTTACTGCGAATTTGAAATTGAGCGAGAGGATTATTCCAAAAGCTGGGCGGCCACCAAGAGCATATTCAAAGGCAAGCTTCAATTGGAAAAGAACCATTCCGGGACGGTGGTGAAGTTTATTCTAACGCATACCGCCGCTGAGACGAAGGACGTGAATCGCCGGTTTGTGAAGGAACTCACCGAAAGGTTCAAGCGCAATGGAGACGTGAAGAACGATGCGGAAGTGGAAACGATTCTGTTCGCGAATTTCGACAACGAGCGTCGCATTGCCTTCTTCCGCAGTTTGATGGAGAACTTGCTACCGGCCGGATTCGAGTTTGTGAGTGTGACTGATTTTGGAGCGTGCCCTGACGGCCTGCTGGAATTGCCAGCGGGCATCAATTGGATGGAGGACAAAGTTGATGGCATGGCAATCAACGGACGCGCTTTGGAAGACATCTTCTTCTTGAAGGATACTGAGTATCATAAATTCATTCTTCTGTATGCGGTTGAAGCGAAATTCAAATTCGACTGCGGCGAAGCAAAAGGGACTTGTTCAGTTGTTTTTGAGTTCCCCGACTTCATGCCTGGAAAAGACGGAAAAGCGGAGTTTGAGGCAAATATCTCAGCTCTGAGCATTGAACCAGCCTCCACCCAACTGAACCGAACGCTGGTGAAAGAGGAACTGTTGCGTCGCGTAAATGAGTTCAAACTTACCCAGTTTGAAAAATTCAAATTGCGTCCACTGAATATTCCGGCGGTTCAACTTGAAACCGCAATGGATTGGGGAGCGAGTTGACCACGCCGCAGGCTGCTGGTGGCGGTAGAATCGCCTACGCCGTGACCAACGCGCGGTTTTCTTCGCTCCACGGGCTGCCGGCCGGCCCTCTCCCCTCTCGACCACGCCCGTTCCACTCCGCAAATCCGCGCGCTCGTCACGACCGGACATTTGCCGGATTGCCGCGCTTGCGGCGTGCTTCCGTCTGCGGCTCGGCGGCGGGACGTTCCGCTACGGCTCTCCGATTCGTTATGCTCTCCTCTTCGGCCTCCGCTCTACTTCCCCCGCTCGCCGACCACAGACCGAAGCCGGGGCGTTTACTTCCTTCTCGCCATTCGACGTGCTTCGACTTGGCGCACGAGCACTTCCCGAGCGCGATTGACCTCACGCGCCAGTTGCGCTTCAGGCGGAAGCGCGGTCAAATACTCACGAACGAGCATCTTGTTGTGCAGACCGTCTAGTGCATAGCGCGCCAAGGCTTCATCTTGTTGCGTGCAGAGAATCAATCCGACCGGGGGATGTTCGTCTGGCTGCGTCCAGTGGGCGCGAGCGTAGTTGCAGTACAGGTTCATCTGCCCGATGTCAGCATGATCCAGCGCGCCGATTTTCAGGTCAATAATGACGAGGCAACGCAGCCTTCGATGAAACAGCAGCAGGTCCACACGATACCATTCGTGTCCGACCCGCAGGCGGCGTTGTCGTCCCACAAACGCAAAGTCATTCCCCAATTCCATCAGGAATTTCTCCAGGTGGAGAATCAGCGCCTCCTCCAGATCGCTCTCGGAGTATTCATCTTTCAACCCAAGAAATTCCAATAGGAATGGATTCCGAATTTCCTCATCGGCGGTCACCTTGTCTTCGGCCAAACGCCGTTGCCCCTTGACCAGCATCGCAGCCTTGTTCCGCGATAACGCCGTGCGCTCGTAAAACTGCGAGTTCATCTGCCGCTCCAATTGCTTCACCGTCCAGCCACCGCGCACGGCCTCAGCGTGGTAAAACTCGACGGCATACGCCGACCGCAGCCTCAGCAGCCGCGTTTAATGCGACCACGGCAGGGGAAAACGTTCAGCGATGTGGCGCAGTTGTTCGAGCATTTCCTCGCCGGGAGATTTCCGCAACGTCGTTGCGGAAATTGGCGCAATCACACTCAACTCGGAAATCCGCAACGCCGTTGCGGATTTTTTAGCGGATACGAACGTCAGATAAAACTTCCGGGCGCGTTCGAGGTTGTCCACGCTAACTCCGCGTCCGAACCGGCGCGTGAGATCAATGGAGAGCCGGGAAAGCATCTCTTCACCGTATTCAGCGCGATGTTCGCCGCGCTGTTCGTGTTCCACAATCCGGCGTCCCATCTCCCAATACGTCGCCGTCATTAGCGAGTTCACCACGCGCGCCGATGCGCGCCGCGCCGCGTCAAGCAGTTCAACCACACCGGACAGGACTTCTGTGTAGCCGGTCGATTTCGGCTGGACTGCTTTCCGGCCTTTCGGTTTTTCACTCGGTTTGCTCATGAAAACTGTGACTGCGGGTTGATTATGATCGGTGGGATCGGCGCCATTCGGCTCGGTCTGGGACAACGCGATGAAACCCTGCTCGATTGTATGGCGGAGTCGGTCGCGTCAAGGTAGTGCGCCCCGGCTGCCCCCGCCTCCACCTTGACCCGCCCGCCGCCGCCGGGGCGCTTTGCCTTTAAGATTTCATCGCGGGAGTCTGCCATCGCGGAGTGACGGAGGGTGAAAAATTCCATGAAATCAGGGCAAGTCATGCTATGCTTTTGCGTTGGATTCGTGTTTGATAGGGCGAAATTCACGTTCAATGGTCGAAGTGCAAAACACATGACGTGAGAGCCACGATTCAAAAATCCTGGTATCGAAACGGTCTGCTCCGCGAAGAAATGCCTCTCCAAAACGGCCGGCGGCATGGTGTCGCCCGCGTCTGGCACAAGAACGGACGCCTCGCCTCCGAAGAGCGCTACGCCAACGGTTTGCTGCATGGCGTTTGCCGGCAGTGGAACGAAGCGGGTCGGTTGCTTGGCAAATACCGGATGGTTCAAGGCACAGGGGTTCAATACGCGTGGCACGATAACAGAAAACCGCAAATGGAACTCTCCACCGTGCGCGGCGAATTCTGCGGGCGCAGCCGGAGTTGGTTGAGCGACGGCACGGTTCTGTCCGACGAGATTTATCTCCGGGGCAGATTGGTCACCGCCGACGGATACCGCGTGGCGGCGGCAAAGGACAAATCGCTGCCAATGCTTGGCAGGGCAGCCGTGAGAACCGTGAAACCAGTGTCGGAGAAACACATTCACCGGGTGTTCGTCGCGGCGCTGCTGGCCAAACCGAATCGCACCGCAGCAGAAACCTGGCTGGATGACACCCGCGCGGACAAGACCGCCAGATCCTTGGGCCGTTTTAAGCGCGAGACTGATGCCGCCAAGTTTATCACCGCTCTGTACAATGCCGGTGCGTCGGAAGTGATTGTTCCAGACGTTTACCGCAACAAGGCTGGTGAACAGTTCGCTGATGGCTTGCTCGTGCGCCTGCCGAAAGCACCCACAAAGCGAAAAGCCATTCGCCAGGTTTGCACCCAGCTTCAAACACGAAGGCTCGGCGCAGTGCAACCGGACGCTGACATTGGCGAGTCGCATTTGTTCCTGTCGATGACCTGACTTCAGAACACGCCGAGGCAGTCCCGCATTTCATCGTGGGCGAGCATCCCGCAAGCAGCGCGCCCGGCGAGCAAACATTCCGTCACGGCATCGCCCACGAGCTTTTCCACCGCATCACGCATCGGACGCGCGCCAAGCTTTGGGTGAAATCCTTTTCGCACGAGGAAAGGCAGCGCGGTCTTGTCGAGGTCGAGCTTGTGACCGCGCACAGCCATGAATTCTATCTCACGCGACAGGAATTTCTCCGCAATCTCCAACTGGTGTTCGTAGCTCAAGCGATGGAACACAAGTTTCTCATTCACGCGCGCGAAGATTTCCGGACGCAACGTTTGTTGCGCCCGCGTGAGGACATGGCGTTCGAGTGTCGCCTCGTTTGAGTGTTGCAGGCTCATCAATTCCGCCGAGCCAATGTTCGACGTGAGCCACACGTAGAATCCGCTGAAGTCGAGCGTCTGGCCGGTCGCCACCGTGAGGCGCGCGGCGTCGAGTAGTTGCAGGAGGATGTCGAGCACGCGCGGGTGTGCTTTCTCCGCTTCGTCGAATAGCAGCGAACCTTCCGCCGCGCGCTCGCGCACCGCGCCGAGATAACCGATTTCTCCGAGTCGCGCGCCGAGCAGCAGGCCCAACGCTTCTTGGTTCTGAAACTCCGACATGTCGAAGCGGAACAATTTCCCCTCGCCGAAAACATGATTCGTGGCCACGACCACAGTTTCAGTTTTGCCCACGCCCGTAGGGCCGAGCAACAGGAAGCTGCCGCGTGGACGTGAAGGTTTCGTGAGTCCGAGTTCCCCCCGGCGAACGGCGGAGATGATGCGCGAAATCGTGTGGGACTGCCCGCGGATTTCGCGCGGCAACAACGCGTCGAGTTCCTGGAGTTTCGTTAGCTTGTTTGCGTCTGGTGTTTTGTTCATCGCCTACCTTTATCAAGGACATCCCTGCACCTTGTGTCCCTCCTACACCCGGCGTCTGGCGCTTTCATTCATGCTGCGTCCCGTGATCAGCGCAGTAGTCGCTGCTCAACGAAAGAAAAACAAATACACGACTCGTATGAAGCTCATCAAACACATCAAACCCATCGGCCTTAAAATTCATTCGCGGCTACCCTCGCTCCTCCTGGTCTCCGCCATCCTCACCATGAATGCCGTCTCCGCCTTTGCGCAGGGGACTGGCTTCAGTTCCACCGACCTCAAGACAGGCATCAGCAACAGCCTTGCCGTGATCATGATGTTCGGGTTTGTTCTCGGAATCTCCTGCGTCATCCACGGCGGCTTTGCCATCCGCCGCGGTGACGTGGATCAGGGTAAGATGTCCATCATCGGCGGCGCAATCATCGCCGCCGCTCCCGCGGTCATCTTTGCGTTCTACAAAATCTTCGGCATTGACGGAAACAGCAGCGTCGGCGTCGACAACTTCTGATCTCGCCACACCACCCGCCACCCACCGCCCCGAGCCACCATGAAAGCCGAACTCCGCCTCACGGACACGAACGCCGCCTCAGACTCCAAAGGCCGGACGTGGGGATTGGAGGGCGGTTTGTTCTGGTGGCTCGTGGGCGGCATTGGCGCCGGCATCACGGTTTTCTTCGTGGCCCTCGTCATCTTGAAGTCTTCGCTGCTTACGTCTGTGGGCGTCGCGCTCATCCCGATTGGTCTATGCCTCGCCTACATCTTTGGTCTTCGGCAAGGCAAACCGCCAGGTTACGACCGGGACATCTTCGAGCGCGTGTTTGCCGGAAGCGGTTTCGCGCCGGACGAAAACCGCCTCCCCCACCCACTCGCAAAGGAACAGCCATGAGCAGACACATTTTTGAACAACTCGACACCGCTGAACAGGCGTTGCGGGAAAATCTTCACCGCCACGACCTCGACCCAACAGCCCGCGCGCATATGGAACGCGCCGTGGCACACGTTCACGAGGCTTACATCGCGACCAACGAAATTGGCAAGGCGCGCTCCGTCCAACGGTTCGTAGGCGATCTGGAAAAGGTGGATCGCCTTGTCGAAAAAGTCCGCAACCGCCAGCAACCCGGCGTCACCATCAAACCCATTCGTGTCTGACCTATGTTCGAGCGCGCACCCAACGGCTTTTTCACCCACGACCTGATCGTGTTCAACCACCTCCGGCGCGGCGGTTACGTGTCCAAGGGATTCATCTTCGAATCGCCCGACCTCACGAACAGCCCGATTGTCGACCTAAACGACTTCCAGGACCAGCTCTGTCTCTTGCTGGCGTCTCTACACGAAAACCAGCGGCTACAGGTGCAATACTTCTGCGATTCCGACTACAAGGGGGAGTTGCTGCGCTACCAGCAGGAGACCCAGCGCCTTTCTAATGTCTGGACCAAACGCGCCCGCAACGAGCGATTCTCGCGTTACTGGCAGGCGATGTCGGAACGCAAGCTCCGCCGTCAGCGGGTCATCTTCTACATCTCGCGCGCGCTGGAGAACGTGCCGACGAAGTTTCAGACGGCCGGTGCACGGCGCGATTACTACACCACGCTGCTCGACCAGCTTCAGACCGAGTTCGAGCACGTTCATCGCCTGCTGCTGGAAATTTTCGGCTCGGCCGGAGCGCGCGTGCTGACGATGACGGATGCCGACCACTTCCGCCACTACAAACGATTTCTCAACCCCTCGTTGAACGACCGGTTTGATTACGACCCAGTCGACGGCTTTGCGCCCGAGCTTTCGATTCAAGAGAATTGCTGGCACAGCGAAGGCAGCGGGCAGTCCGACTGTGGATTCTTTCTCGATGGCCATTATCACTCGCTCATTGTGCTGACCCGCTGGCCGCGCACGACATATCCCGGCATCATCCAGCGCCTCACCAATCTGCGCCTGCTCGATTACACGATCACGGTGAATGTTGATCCGCTGCCCATCACCCAGGAAATCAATAAGGAGGAAAAGGAGCACGACCGCGTGGCCGGTGACTACGCCAGCGAAAAGAAAATCTCCCTGCTCACGGTGATGGAGAAGAAACAGAAGAAGATTCATGCGTTGATGCAGGGGCAAACGATTCCGTTTCACGCCATGTTTGCCATCCGCGTTTGGGACAAGACTCGCGACGGCCTTAACGCCAAGGCCGGGGCGATCAAGAACGCCATTAACTCGATGAACGCGGCGCAATACTTCGAGAGCAACCTGCCGAGCACGTCGAAGAATCTGTTCTTCCAGACCTGGCCGGGCTGGACTTGGGGACGCTATGAACATCGGAAGCTCTACTCGGAGCATCGCTTTCTCGCCGACATGTTGCCGGTGACGAGCACGTTCACTGGCCACCTGGCTACGGCTGAAGCAATTTACGACGGACCGGCCAGCAATCTTGTCGGCATCCAGACCTTCTCCGGCGGCAAAGACTCCGCCTCGCCGCAACACGCGGTTTTGCTCGGCATGTCCGGCGCAGGTAAATCCGTGACCGTCTGCGACCTCCTGACGCAGACCGAAGGTTACTTCGGTTACACCGTCATTATTGAAGAAGGCTTGAGCTACGGGATCTACACTGCAACGGTCGAGGAAGGCGCACGCCCCATCATCATTCACCCGGACGGCGACCTGACCATCAACTATCTCGACACCAAGGGACTCCCGCTCACGCCCGACCATCTTTCCGCCTCAACCGCGCTCGTCGCTCGCATGATTGGCACATCGGCGCAGGAGGACAAACAGATGCTCCGGCAGGCGCAGATCGCCAAGTATCTGAATCTGCTCTACGAGGATTCATTCCAGGACTGGCAGAAAAAGCGCCACGACCAACTCCTCCACATTGCTCGGCACGCGCTCGCGTTGCAGAAGTTTCGCGGCGAGCGGATGCCGCCCGGCGCAACCAGCCTTGAAACTTTCGCCGACTTCCGCGACTGGCGAGCCGCCCAAGCCGATGAAGCTGACACCTACCTCGCGCAGTTTGCCGAGGCCGAAGCGTTGAAGTTCATGAAAGAGCCGAAGACGAGCAAAGAGGTCCGCAACCTCGCTTTCGCCTACTTCACGCCGGAAGAATTCCCGACGCATCGGATGTTGCAGGAATTGATGATGCTCGACCCGATGGGCGCGGAGCGCGACCAGATCATGGAAATCGCCACGCTCATCCTGCCGTGGTGTCGTGATGGCAACTACGGCTGCCTGTTCGACGGCACAAGCAATCTGTCGCTCACTGGTAAAATCGCGCACTTCGAGTTGGGTTACATCCCGGAGTCGGCCAAGGAACTGAAAGCCGCCGCTGGTTTCCTCATCACCAATCACGCCCGGAAACACATCATGACGCTTCCCCGCGCGATTCGGAAACGGAACATCTACGAGGAGGTCGCCCGCTTCCTCGACATCCCCGGTGGCCAGGAAATTGTGCAGGAAAGCTACGCCCAACTTCGGAAGTTCAATTGCTGGAACATCTCCATCGTGCAGCAGTATGCGCGGTTCAAGCAGTCGCGCATCCGTTCCGCCGTGTTTGGCAACAGCCGTCAGTTCTTCATCATGCGACAGAATGACCGCGCCGACCTCGACGACATGGGCAAGGACATCGCGCTGCCCGAGGTGACGCAGCACGCGATTATGAATTACCCGTTGCCCGACCATCAGCCGGGCGAGAAGTATTCGCCCTTCACCTATCTGCACACCGACTCGACGCGCAACCTCTGCGGCACGGTCCACAATGTCGCATCGTCGGAGATGCTCTATTGCTCGAGTTCGAGCGGCGAGCACTTCGACCGTCGCGCCCGTGAACTTCGCCAAAGTCCGAGTGTCGTCGAGGGAATCATCCATCACGCCAACTCACGCAAAGACAACGAATCCAAAACTCATTAACGCCCATGAACACCAAACTCATCACAAACGCCTCCAAACTACTCCTGCTCACCCTTGTCGCCGGCGTGTTCGCCGGTTGCGCGGCCACGCGCCCCATCAGCGACGTAGCCCTCGGCGCAGGTGGCGCTTACCTCGGCCACGAACTCTCCAATGGCGATCCGCTCATGACCGCTGCAGGCGCAGCCGGCGGAGTGATCGTCAGCGAAACGCTTCATTACGCCGCTAAGACACAGTCCGACAAGGCTTATGCCACGGGCTACGACAAAGGCAAAAGCGATGCCGTGAAGCAGCAGTATTGGCTTTACGTTTCGATGCAGCGCCAGCGCAACCAGGTTGGCAGCGTCCGCCTTTACCCCGTGCAGTTGCCTGAACAGCGGATTGACGGGGTAACATTCCAACCATCAACAAAGCTCCTCCGAATTGAGGAATAGCAGGCCATGCCTGCAAACACAGTGAGAAAGGAAACACACCATGAAAAGACTCATCGCACTCACGCTCGCGACATTCGGCATCTCCATGTCGGCACGCGCGCAATGGGTCGTATTTGACCCAACCGCACAAATCCAATCCATCATCAACACAGCGCAGGAAATTGCGCAGTTCGTCTCAGTGATTGAAAACCAGGTGGAGCAGATTCAATCGCTCAACGATCAGTTGAACGAGTTCAAGAACTACGAAAGTCTGTTTGGCGATCCCAAGGCGGTTGTATTGGCAACGGTCCAACCGCTCGTCACCGATCTTCGCAAGACGGAACTTGGCCAGACCCTGACGACACTTGAGGGCGCAGTGGACGCCGGCCGGGCCATGCTCTATGACGCCAACGGGCTATTCAGCAGCATCGGCACGACGTTTACCACGCCGAATGGCGCAACAGTCACGCGCCGCGAATTGCCGTATCTGCCGGTCGCCGCCGTGCAAAAGACAACGGACAACTTCCTCTCCGTCTCCACAGATGCAACGGCACGACGCGTCGCGCTGAAGGAGGAAATCGCCCGGACCACCACGGCGCTCAAGAACGCCACCACCGACGCCGAGGTGCAGAAGTTAACCGGCGTGCTCATCGGCCTGAACGCTGCACTCAACAATACGGACTACGAGATCAATCAGGCCACCGCTTCCGCGTTGGTTCAGGACGTGGCGAACCGCAACGAGGCGCAACGCCAGTCCGAGGCGAAGAAGGAGCAGCAGCACGCCGAGTTCACCGAGGCGGTGCAGAAATACGGCCAGACCTTTCGCCTCATGAACGCGCCCACCGCGTTCCCAACTCCGTAACCGCAACCTCAATTCGTCCCGACCTATGGCAACCTTTGAACAATTATTCCCGACGTTTGTGCAGAAGTGCGGCGAACTGCACGAATTGCTCCGCATCGTTGCGTTCATGTTGTTCATCGTCGGGACGATCCTTCTCGTCGTCCACGGTTTCACGGGTAAGACGCTCATGCTGCACATGGTGCGGCTGTTCGTGCTCACCGCGCTGCTCGTCATGCTGCCGCAATGGGGTAATCAGGCGCAGCAGCTTTTGCAGACCTCGATCCTGGAAGGACTCGGCGTTGATCCGTCGAACGTTCAAGACCAATACAATCAGTTACTCGTCATCAAACGCGATACCGGGACTGACCGTTCTTGGTGGGATATTTTGAGCGACCTGAACAGCTTCACCGTTGAACTTCTCATCTCCGGATTCCTCTGGCTCTTCGGCCAGTTCGCTTCGTTGCTGCTGTTTTGGGCTTACATCATTCAGAAATTCATTCTGTTCACCGCCTACGCTCTCTCGCCTTTGATGATTGGCTTCATGGCCATTCGACCGCTGAAGTCGGTGGGCAGCCGTTACCTGATGCACATCGTCGGCGTGCTGCTCTGGCCGCTCGGCTGGGCCGTCGCTGCGCTTATCACCCAGGGAATTCTCGATTTCATGACTGACCCATCCTTCAAGTTCATTGACCCAACCACCACGCTTTATTCTTTGCAAGCAACGGTCGGCGTCGCAGTCGTTGCGTTCTGGATTGTGTTCAGCACCATCTCCGCGCCTGTTGTTATCCAAAAAGTTCTCAGCTACGGCACGCTGGCGGGCGGACAACTTATCTCGGGTGGATTTGGCAGTTTCTTCCAGACAGCAGCCACCACCGCTGGCGCGGCTGCCGTCGCATCCACCACCGGATTGCCTTTGGTCACTGCCGGTGCGGCGGGCATGGCTGCGGTCCTCAGCACTCTCTCGACCGCCACTGGACACGGCAGTGCTGGCGCGATCATCATTGCTGGCTCTGGCCTGCCTCCTCGCTCCGCTCGCGGTCGCTCGGGTGATGACATCACCGGCGATAGCG